>CAKSHV010000233.1 GCA_934457515.1 uncultured Clostridia bacterium | reverse complement strand
GTTCATCGGAATTGTAATAATCGGTAATTATGCCGCTTTCGGTAACGTCAACGCGCATCATGCGGTATTCGTCCTGGTCATTTGTTGTCCAAACAAGCTGATAAACAGTCACGCCGTCAACCGTGTTCATGCTGCTTCTGAACTCTTTATACGCATCGGTGTCCCCGATTCTGTCTTTAACCGACAAAATCACCTTTTCAATCTCTTTCGTGTCGGTCGCCGCAAAGGCAGGCAGTGCCATTGTTAAAACCAAAACAACCGAAAGAATCAGCGCAATTGTCTTTTTCATGTAAACCTCTCCCTTTTTTGTAAATTTTTTCTTCCCTTTCACTATTAATACTTTTCAAACTGCAAAAAGGTTGCAAAATTTTTAAAATTCTTTTTCTATAATATATTTTATCTGATTTTAAATTTTATGTCAACCCGATCTTCGCGGAATTTTGAAAAAAAAGGTTGACAAAACGAAAAATTTGTGCTAATATGATACCAACAAAGCAAAATAAGGAGAAAAAGCGGTATGAAAAACATGTTGTTTGCATTTGCATATTTTTACTTTTACTTTTATTTTAAAGTAAGAGCGATTTGTGCTGCAAACAATTCAACATCCCCTGCCTTTTGCTGATTGGCTAAGTTGATTAAGCTGCACGGAATCGCTTCTGTGCAGCTTTTTTGTATCTTATCTGAAAAAAATAAAAAATTATATTTAGGAGTGGTAAACATGGTAGCAGTATTAAAGCAAGGTGTAACGGACGATCAGACGGACAATCTTTGCAAATGGTTTGAAAGCCAGAGCCTTTCGGTTCACGTTTGCAAAGGTCAGTTTCAGACCATTGTCGGCTTAATCGGCGATACCAGCAAGGTTGACATTGATTTACTTGAAGGTCTTGACATCGTCGAAGCGGTTAAACGCATTTCCGACCCGTTCAAAAGCGCAAACCGCAAATTCCACCCGGATGACACGGTGGTAGATGTAAACGGCGTTAAAATCGGCGGCGGAAATTTCGTTATGATTGCAGGTCCCTGCTCGGTTGAAACACCCGAACAGATTATGGGTATTGCAAAATCGGTCAAAGAAGCAGGCGCATCCATGCTGCGCGGCGGTGCATTCAAGCCGAGAACCTCGCCCTACGACTTCCAGGGCTTAAAAGCAACCGGCATTGAGCTTTTAGAGCATGCGAAAGCCGAAACCGGCATGCCGATTGTTACCGAAATTATGAACGCAAACCACTTGCCCTTATTTGAAAACGTTGACGTGATTCAGGTCGGTGCACGTAACATGCAAAACTTCGAATTGTTAAAAGAACTGGGCAAAACCCAAAAGCCGATTCTGTTAAAACGCGGTCTTGCCAACACCTTAAAAGAGCTTTTGATGAGTGCCGAATACATTATGGCGGGCGGCAACGAAAACGTTATTTTGTGTGAGCGCGGCATCAGAACCTTTGAAACCTACACCAGAAATACCCTTGATTTATCAGCTGTTCCCATGCTGAAAGAATTGACCCACCTTCCAATTGTTGTTGATCCCAGCCATGCAACGGGTATTTCGCGCCTTGTAAAACCCATGGCGATGGCAGCTGCTGCGGCGGGTGCGGACGGCATTATGATTGAAGTACACAACAACCCCTCCAAAGCGCTTTGCGACGGTGCACAGTCGCTCACACCCGACCAATTCAAAGATGTTGCGGAAAAGGTTATGAAAATCCGTGAGGTGATTCAATAATGAAAATCGGAATTGCGGGACTCGGACTCATCGGCGGCTCTTTGGCAAAGGCATATAAGCTTGACAACCACACTGTCTTGGGGTATGATATAAACAGTGACACACTCTCCTACGCACTGCTTTCCAAAACAATCGACGCAGTGCTGGACAAAGAAAATATAAAATCGTGCGATGTAATTTTAATTGCACTGACGCCGAAAGCCGTTATTTCCTTTCTAACTGAAAATGCGGACGCAATCGGCGAAAACCAACTGGTTATCGACTGCTGCGGCATTAAAAAATGCGCTTGCGAGGCAGGATTTGCTTTAGCTGAAAAACACAAATTTTTGTTTATCGGCGGACATCCCATGGCGGGCACGCAGTACAGCGGCATTAAAAACAGCCGTGCGGACATGTTTAAGGGCGCAACCATGGCGCTTGTTCCCCCTGTTTTTGACGATATGGCAATGTTAGAGCGCGCAAAAGAGGCGCTCCTCCCTGTCGGGTTCGGCAGATACACCGTTTGGACTGCCGAAAAGCACGATGAAATCATTGCATTCACTTCGCAGATGGCACACATTGCATCCAATGCATACATGAAAAGCCCAACGGCGAAAGAGCACAAGGGCTTGTCTGCCGGAAGCTACAAGGATTTAACCAGGGTTGCCTATTTAAATGCCCCAATGTGGACAGAGTTGTTTATGGACAACAAAGAACACGTTTTGTTTGAATTAAACACCATTATCCGCTCTTTAAACGAATACAAAGAGGCGCTTGAAACCGGTAATTCCGCCGAACTTGAACGTTTGCTTGCCGAAGGATCGGCTTTAAAGCAGGAGGTTGACAAATTTGGAAAAAATTCACGTTAACGCGTCGAAAAGTTATGACATTTTAATCGAAAACGGACTTTTAAGCAGCGGAAAAGCCGCAGAAGAGATTAAAGCCGTTATAAAATCGGACAAAGTGTTTATTGTGTCTGACGACAAGGTTGCGGCGCTTTATTTGGATATGCTGAGC
>CAKSHV010000232.1 GCA_934457515.1 uncultured Clostridia bacterium | reverse complement strand
GTTTAATACCGATTCGGGGTCGTTTTCGGTAAATTTTACGGGATTGCCGCGATGTCCTGCAATTACAATTCCTTTTTCTGCATTAAATTTCATGGTTTTCTCTTCCTTTCATTTTCAAAGTCGGAATATCAATCCGAATAATTCCTATTATAATGGAAACAATTGTCATTGCCTCGTTCAGCACACCCGCGTAGGATTTAATAATAAAATTATATGTAAGCCAAATGATGCCGGTAAATAAAATCATAACCCGCGCAAAAAACAGATTTGCACTGCCGTATGCCACGGTGGAAACCACCTTTGCCACCGCAATTAAGGCATTTTTCAGTCCGTCGCGCGTGAGATAGGCAAATATCAAGAACAGCGCGCCGGTCAAAAAGCTTGCGGTACATTTTTACGTCAGCGAAATGACCGTTCGGCGCGATTTAAAAGAGCTTGAACTGCTTGGGTATCTCAAACGCTATAACGGCGGCGCGGTATACTGTGCCGAATCGAACACGTTGCCGATTGAATCACGCAAATTGATGCATGCGGGCGAGAAACGGCGCCTTTCGGAGGCGGCGCGGAAATACATGCACGACTCCATGACGGTTTTTATAGACAGTTCTTCAACCTGTTTGTAAATTCTGCCGATTATTGCCGAGTTTAAAGATGTTAAAATCGTAACCAATTCGGTGCCGTGTTTGTTAGATGCCGCAAAATATCGCATCCCTTGTCTGATGGCGGGCGGTGCGATGTTTTGGAGTCGGTTAAATCGAACACCGAAAAAGAGGTGCGGGAGGAAACGGTGCTTGAGGCTTGTGCCGCGCGCCTGATTGCTGTGCAGGACAGAAACAAGCACAATGTGTCGGTTTACGCCTACGATGTTTGCAAAATTTTGTTCTTTGCACTCTTGCAGGCGGCGAATTTAAGGAAAATATTGAAACCAACGAAATCGGCTGGTTTTCCCTTTCCGATCTGCCGCAAAATTTAGCCGAGGAGAAAACAACGAGAAAGCTAATCGAAATGTGCTTTCTTGCAAACGAAAATGCAAATTGGCAAGTGTTGTTTGATTAAAAAAAGCCTCTCTGTTGAGAGGCTTTTTTTCACATTTGAATAATAGGTTCTGTGTCAACCGTTGTGAGATTGCTGATTTTTGTGTTTTTCAGACCGTTCTTGTTTTTGATTTTCACGGCGCAGCAGCCTTTTCTGCGATTGATAACGTTTGTTATAACCGAATCGGCAACATAGCCTTCAACACACACCGCGTCGGGGCGGTTACACACGACATTTGAAATCGTAACGTTTGAAACGCTGTTTTGAAGGTTTTCGCCGTAGGTGCCGTCGTCGCCGAGCAAAATGCCGCCGAAAGCGGTAATTTCTTCGGGAGTGGTGTCAATCACGCCGTCAATTACAACGTTCCAAATATTAGTGCAGGCAGGGAGCAGACGGATTAAATAGCAAAGGTGCGAATAGCCCATAACGTTTCGAATGATGATGTTATGTATGTTTTTGTCGCGCTTTGTCCAGTCGTTGTGCATCACATGGGTGCATTTAAGCGATCCGCCCGGAATGTCTTTTTCATAATCTCCCGCAATCGCGGTCAGGGCAATTAAATCGTCGCCCGTTCTGCCGGTTATATCGGATATAACAATATCATGGCAGCCGTTTCGAATGTCAATGCCGTCCTGATTTTCCATGTTGTGCAGCATGCCGTCAATTTCCTTTGACATGCAGGCGTCAAATTCAATTTTTTCAACGCGTCCGTTTGTGCAGGCTTCAAGAGATATGCCCCAGCCGTGCGAACAAACAATTGTAATGTTTTCAATCGAAAAACCGTCGGCATTGGCAAAAAGAACACCGATGCCTCTCCAGTCGCCGTATTGGGATTCTCCTTCTTTTCCCGCATCAGTGCCGTAGGAATGGTCGTGTCTGTCCGAAAAAGTGAGTTTTCCGTTTTTTTTTCGCTCGTCCGAAACCCAGGGCGCGATTTTTAGCAAATCCGTATCGGTATACGGACAGGGATTCGCTAAAATTTTCGAGCTGTCGCCGCAGGCGCGGGGGTGGTCTGCACCTTCAAGGACAACGTGCCCGATTCCTTTTATATGAACATTTTGAATCTTTTCGGGGTATGGAATGCCGAGTCCGCAGTTGGTGGTTCGGAAAAAATTGTCACGGCATTTGTCCGAAAGCTTTATTTTGCAGTTTTCCAAAATAATCGTGGTGTTTTCCGGAACAAGAATGGCTCTGTCCAATAGATAGGTTTGCCTTTCGGACTCTGTTTCCGAAATTCTCGGAGGTATGATGACTATACCGTCACTGTCTTTGTTTTTTATGGCATTTTCGATTCTTTCATTATCGTTTTGGCCTTTAAAATCGTTGACATTAACCATGTTTTTCCTCCGCTTATCAAGAAGTGCGCTGTTTAATGATTTTAGTCAGTTTGTCCGCAATTTGCTGCACACCGTAAATATTGGGGTGCACAGCGTCTGCCGAAATGTATTTCATTTCGCCCAAAATGTCTGTTCCGTTTATGTAGGTCACGTTTTTATACTGCAGCTTTTCGACAATATCTTTAATGTGTTTGCGCCAGTTTGCAGCTTTTCCGGCATTTGTAAAATCATCATCGCAGTAGAACGGGGAGATAACGAAGATGTTCTTATCGGGATTCCTGCCCGCAACCTGCGTGATGATGTTTGTAACGCGGCTGTCAATCAAATCGTTTTCCCAGTCCAAAACATTAATGCC
>CAKSHV010000231.1 GCA_934457515.1 uncultured Clostridia bacterium | reverse complement strand
GGGCCGGATTTGAACCAACGACCTTCGGGTTATGAGCCCGACGAGCTACCAGACTGCTCCACCCCGCGATATATTCTTTTCTTGACGCAAGATATATATTACCACACTTTTTATGTTTTGTCAAGACCTTTTTTCTTTATTTCCCAATTTTTATTGTTGAAAAAAACAAAAAAGCATGATATAATAATAAAAAACAAAACAACGGAGTTGAAACATGAACATATTATTTATAGGAGATATTGTCGGCAGACCGGGCCGCGAGTACATTTTAAGCCATTTGGGACAAATCCGCAATGAAGTAAAAGCAGATATTTGCATTGCAAACGGCGAAAATGTGTCGCACGGGAACAGCATAACAGAGGCGCATGTGCGCGAGCTTTGGGGCGCGGGAATTGACGTGTTTACCATGGGAAACCACACCTTTAACCGCAACATGACCAACGTTTTCGATTCCTTTCAGAACATTGTCCGTCCCGCAAACTACAGCAAAACGCTTCCCGGCGAAGGCAGCCTTGTTTTTGACGCAGGCAGATACAGAGTCGGCGTTGTCAATGTACAGGGACAGGTGTTTTTAGACCCGATTGACTCCCCATTTACGGCGGTAATGCGTGAAATTGAAAAAATAAAAGAGAAATCAGATGTTATATTGGTCGATTTTCACGCGGAAGCAACCAGTGAAAAAGGTGCAATGGGTTATTTTTTGGACGGAAAAGTGACGGCGGTTGTAGGAACACATACCCATGTGCAAACAGCGGACGAGCGCATTTTGCCAAACGGCACGGCATTTATTTCGGATGTCGGCATGACAGGCGTTCGCGAATCTGTCCTGGGAACGAAAAAAGAAATTATCGTAAACCGCTTTGCCTATCAGCAGAAAGACCGGTTTGAACTTGCGGAAGGCGATGTTCAGTTTAACGCGGTTTTAATCTCGGCAAACCCCGAAACCGGCAAGGCCATTGAAATAAAAAGGATACAAAAATGATGAAAAAAACATGTTTACTATTGCTGCTTTGCATCACGGTTTTGCTTAGCAGCTGCAGCTTTCATATAAATGAAGAGCAAGCGGATGAAATCAAACAAAGCGGCGAAATCTCACTTTTTGCGTACACACCGGACACATTAAATCCGCTTAAAACCGAATATAAAACCAACGCTTCTCTTTTGTCCGCGCTTTTATATGTGCCGCTGGTACGCGTAAATCCCGATTTTTCGGTATCGCCCGCACTGGCTGAAAAATGGAGTTTTTCGGCAGACGGCAGCACATGCGTGCTTACGCTTAAAAAAGGCGTTTTGTTCAGCGACGGCACTCCCCTTACCACCGAAAACGTGATTTCAAGCTTTGAGCTTGTTTCAAAGCACCCGAACAACATGTTTTACGGTGTGACCGATTACGTGCAAAGCATATCGGGCAGCGGAAACAGCGTTACGCTGCATTTAAAGAAAAGCGGCAGCGGTGTTTTGGCACACCTTACTTTTCCGATTTTGAAAGACGAGTCTTCCCTTGTCGGCTGCGGGCCGTATACCCTTTCCAAAAAAGAAAAGAACGGACTTACGCTTACTGCGGTATCGGCGGACACGGCATTTATCACGCCGCACATTCAAACGGTGCACGTGAAATACTATCCAAAATCCGAAATGTGGGCAAGCAGCTTTTTGTCCTCCGAAACGGACGTGATAGCCGCCGATATGGCAACCCTTTCCAAAATCAATTCCAAAACCAACGTTACGGCGTCGGAATTTACGACAGACACATTTACCTACCTTGGTTTTAACTGCAATTCCGAGGTCATTGCCGACAAAAACGCACGAAAAGCCATTGGGTATTTGATAGACAAAGACACCATGTTAAATTCCCTGTTTGTGGGGTATGCGCTGAAAACCAATTCGCCGTTTAAACCAAAAACGACTTATGCAAACTTGTATAACGGCGATTTTAATTACAACAAAGAGCTTGCACAGAAGTATTTTAAAGAAAGTGAAACAAATTCGAATCTGCAATTTTCTATTCTGATAAATGAGGAAAACGACACCAAAAAGCGAATTGCGGATTTTATAGCCGGAAAATTAAATCAGACGGGCATGTTTGTAACCGTTCTTGCGGTTCCGTTTGAGGAATACACCGAAAAAATCGCAAGCGGTGACTACACCGCCTATATCGGCGAGGTGAACATTCCTGCCGACCAGGACATGCGCTTTTTATTAGGGTCGGGGCAAAACAATTTGAATTTTTCAAGTGCCTATATGGACACGCTCCTTTCAAAATTCGCGTCCGAAACAAGCGAGAAAGAGAAAAAAGTGTGCGCGCAGGAGATTCAAAAACAACTGCTTGATCAGGCACCCCTGATTAGTTTGTATTACGAAACCAACGTTTTAATGGTTTCGGATTCAATCTCGGGCACATTTGCTCCCCTGTCTTCCAATCTTTACAACGGCATTGAAAACTGGACTGTGAAATAAAAAACGCCTTTGCAGATTGCAGATTGCAGATGATGTTGGAATCCGCAAGGCCGTCGGTATACCGTCATTTTTCGAGCAAGCAGGAAATTTTAGAGTGTTTAATACAAGAAAAAATGAAAGGTTATGAGTGGCATTTGATTTTTTCGAACGCAATCGAGTACAAAAAAGATTTTAATGTCGAAACAGTTATTCAAATGATTGTCGGAAAAAATCGATATTCTCCACGAAGCCATAATTCCAAAATGGCGAAAAATGACTGTATACTAACGCCATACCCGTC
>CAKSHV010000230.1 GCA_934457515.1 uncultured Clostridia bacterium | reverse complement strand
CAGCTTTCCGAGGCAGAGCTTGCCGACCAGGGAATTAAGCCGAACACCATTCGTCTGTCGGTCGGAATTGAAAATGTTGACGATTTAATCGAGGCGCTTTCCGATGCGTTCGATGCAGTTAAATAAACAAAAAAACGCCCCGAGGGGCGTTTTTGCGTGTCAACTTTGTCGACACGCTCTGGGGTGCTGTGCACCCCTTTTTTACTCTCTATCCTCTTCCGCATCGTCAAACGGCAGACTATATTTTGTTATTAAATTTTTATCAATAAATTGCTGTTTTCGGTACTGCGTTGGTGTTTTGCCGGTGTATTTCTGAAACTGGCGGATAAAATACGAGGTGGAATTGAAATTGCATTTATCTGCAATGCTGTCAATGCTCAGTTTTTCGTCGTGCAGCAGCTTTTTGCTTAAAATAATCCGCCCGTTTATCACGTCCGCAATGGGGGAGGAGTCGAACAGTTTTTTGTATAAATGAGAAAGTGTGGACACGCTCATGCTGCACTGCGCCGCCATGTCCGGAATGTTCCAGTCCTTTTGCGGGTTGCTGAAAATTTCGTTTCGAAGCTGCAGCATGAAAATGTTTTCCGAGCGCAGCATGTCCGCATGCGTGGACTGAAACGAGTATTCTTTTACTTTTTCAAGCAGCAGTGACAAAAGCATTTGAATATTTTTGGAAAATCCCGAGTTTGAAGAGAATAGTTCACTGTCCAAAAGCGACAAAATGTAATACATGGAATTGTCGTTGTTCGGAATGGGGAAAGGCACATTCAGCGGCACATCAATCACGTCGCCGGGCGTTACATTAAATGCCGCAAAGCTGTTAATCATCTTGTTTTCGGCAGAACGAAAGCATTGATGAAAGAATTTTGTGTACACAATCATGGTGTTCGGCGCGGCATGTACCTCTCTGCCGTTTATTATAAAATCGGTCGCCGTGTGAAAAAGCTGAACCGTATAGTCGTACATGGTTTCCTTTCGGTCGATGATAAAGGAATCGGGACGGGTGTGGTAAATGCCTGTTCTAATCAGTTTCATCCTTTTCTTCTCTCTTTCTGTTGATTTTTGGCACATAATTACATTTTTTTACAAAATACAAACGCCAAAAAGTTTGAAATTCTAAAGTTTTTTTGTTTTCTTTGTTTGTTGTACTTTTCAATTTGTTTGGTTTTGAACCTCTTTTCTTTAAGTTTACCATAAATTTTAAATTTGTCAACAAAAATTTACGCGAAATAGCAGAAAAGTATAATAAAACAGCGTAAAAGTGTATTGAAAACTGCCATAAAGGGTAGTACAATAAAAATTGCTAAATACTTATTTATTCTTTTTGATTTCTGCCAAAATTAAAAAGCGGTACATTTTTCACCTTTAAAAAAGTGTTTAACCTGCACTTTTCGGGTATAAAGTTTTGCAAAATCTCACCAAATTTTGCAAAGGATTTAACCAATCCGCTTTGTAAAAATGTGCTGAGACGGATGGCATATAAAGCATTCGTAATTTCAAATTTTGAAAGAATTAAGGGGAGGTAAAGAAAAATGAATAAAAGAGGAATTTTGGCATTGTTCATGGCAGTGATGATGCTTTTAATTTCTGTTCCCGCTTCTGCGGCAATCGTTACTATTCCGGGCGCACCGGCAGTTGTAACTTTGCCGGAAGAGGGTATTTCAATTCCGGACGGGGCATACATGAGAGCACTGACTCCGGACGGGACAGCAGGCGGATATGTTAATTTTCAGTTTAATGACGGCGAAAGCAATGTATTCGGTGCACCGCTGTGGGATATTGCTTCGGGTATTATCGGTGCAACCATTTCCGCGCATGTGGTTTACAACGGCGCAGACGAAGCCGCTGTGAAAGAATGGGATTTAACCGATGTTCCGATTACGGGCTATTCTAAGGCGTCTAAAGGCGCACGCTTGGGTGTTACGCTGGATAACATCATTGCACATTCCGGCGGAAAAATTGCATCAGCCGCTGATTTCGGAACAGTTGTTGCAGGCGGTTATCTTGCAGACGAAGAAACGCCTGTCCATGTGCTCATAAATGTTATTTTAAAAGCAGGTACAGCACCTTATTATGCGGGTACGAGCACTACCATTAACACCGACTCGTTCCCGGAGGGAACCGTGTTCCTGTCTGCACAGAAATTTGCAAAAGGTGGCTCGGGCGTAATTCATAATGCCGGTGTTGCATGGGGCGGATATGATTTGTTCTACATGGGTTTGGGCCACAATGTTACATTTATTGCCAAAGAAACGGGTACTTATGATGTTTGGGAATTAACATCTACTCATGCAGGTCAGGCAGGACGCGCGGCAACCCTTGATATTAACGGTACGACCGCAACTGTGTCTGACACAACAAATCGCGGACAATTTTCCATGATGTGGGCAAAAACGAATGCAACCGTTACGCTTGAAGAAGGTGAAATGGTTACCGTTACCGTAAACTGCGGCGGCATGGCTCGTTTTGCGGGCGCAGCTTTTGTTCCGACAGGTTCGGCAACACCTGCCGAAAACTTTATTACCACTTCGGGCGCAGAGGGAAGCATTTCAAACAATGATTTGCTGAGTCTGCATGAGTTTACAACAAGTAAGTTTACTTACGGACCGGATGTAAACGTTACGGTTGACGGCGCGGCAGTTGCCGCAGGTGTTGTGATCTGACACGGCTATTACGGACAGACCGCTGAGAAGCGCCATATTTACTATATTATTAGGTGTCATATCCTTATCCGCACACGGAGAAAGACATG
>CAKSHV010000229.1 GCA_934457515.1 uncultured Clostridia bacterium | reverse complement strand
CATTATTGCATTTTGTGATAATATGCGCCTGCTTTTTCAAAATCGGGTTGGCATTTTCTACCGCGGCACCGAATTTCGCTGTCAAAATCATTTCCAAATCGTTTTCATTGTCACCAATGGCAATAGTTTTGTCAAGAGAAAATCCGAAAATTTCGGACAAACGTTTCAAAGCCGCCCCTTTATTGGCGTTTTTATTAAACAATTCATAATATGTCGCACCGCTGCGCACCATTTTATACTGCTCGCGATAGGGGCTTTTGTCATACATTTGGCGAATCTGCTCGGTTTCCTCGGGCGTTTGGCAATACAAAAATTTTATCCACGGCTTTTCAACCGTTTCAAAACTGCCCTGCAGATATGAAAAGCCTTCAACTTTTCTTAAATATTCGCCGCTGGGATTGTCGTTTAAAAAATAGGAATCGTTTTTGCTGACAATCACGGGTGCACTTTTCGGAAAGTGCTTTATAATGTCTTTTGCAGGCACTTCCGCCTCATCATCAAGCGGCAAAAGCCACAAATACTCTTTCTTTTCAAAATCGTAAATTCCGCAGCCGTTTAACACAATCGGCGGCAAGTCCGGTGAAATAACGGGTATAAACCGCTCGACCGATTTAAACATGCGTCCCGTTGCCAGCGTGAATTTTCCGCCCTGTTCTCTAAAATACCGAATGGCCTCCAGATTTTTTGGATGAATTTTGTTCTCTGTTGTTATCAGCGTTCCGTCAATATCGGAACAAATCACATATCCGGAAAATTTGCCCATACCTGCCTCCTTGAAAAATTACCTACAGCTTTTTAAACATTCTGAACGTATTTAAACTGCAAAGCCACGAGCCCAAAACAATGGCAAGTCCCCCTGCCCACACCGCAGCCGGCGCATGCAGCATAAGCAAAACCGTGACAGCCGTTGCTGCCGCCGACAGCACTAAGTTTTCAACCATCAGCGCACGGGTTTCTTTAATGATGTTAAAATATTTCAAAATGCAGCCCAAACTGTCCGACAAAAGCAAGCCGTCTGTTGACGGGCAGTCATATTGAAAACCGCCGTACATCAGCTTGGTGCAATCGTCGCCAAACGTATAAGAATCACCTTTGCCAAAACCGACATACACCGTGTTTTTACCAAAGGAATTGACTGTCTGTTCCAAAGTTTCGCTCGTAAGCTCGCTGAAATAGCGTTTAACACCGCTTTTTGCCGCTATCGCCTTTGCCGCGCGCTCCGAATCTTTCGTCACGATAGACAAATTCTTGGCGCCTGCATATTTTAAACTGTCCACATACTGCTTAATATCTTCTTTTATCGGATATTCAAACACAATATGCCCGATAAACACATTATTCACTGCCACACACAAAACCGATTCTTCGCTGATTATGCCGCTGACAATGCCATATGAATTTAAAACCTTTGCGCTGCCGGTTATGACTTCTATTCCGTTTTTCAGCTGAACCATCGCACCGTTGTCATCCGTTTCCATGAAATACGCGATTTCATTTAATTTCACCCGTTTTCCGTACTCGGCACAAAGCTCGGCAGAGATGGGATGGGACGCTTTAAACTGCGCATAAACTGCAAAATTAATCAGTTCATTTTCCGAAACGCCGTCAATCGGAATGATTTTGGAAACCACCGGCGAACGCTCGGTTAAAACGCCCTGTTTGCGGAACAGCAGATTTTTAATGTACATACTTTTTTCCACAAGGCGCTTGTTTTTCACGATAATTCCGTTATCACAGCAGCGCATTGCCGCATTTAAATAGGCATTGTGCAGCAAAAAGCGGAACGAATCGGTACAGCACAGCAGACACATCCAAATGCAAGCATACGAAATGCCGGACGGATTCTTTGCACGCACTGCCGACACGGTAAGCAAAACAAAGCCGACCGCCCACACAACGGCTGATGCAATATTTACAATTCTGATGATTTGTTTTTCATGCTTGGTCACCGTGCCGACCAGCTTTGATTTGTAGCCCACAATCCGCGCGCTTGTGCTGTTTTGCAAATCGTTTTCCACGCGAACAACCACACAGCCTGACAGAACGGTCATGCCCGCAATGAGTCTTGCACCTCTGTGCACGGTAAAAATCTTGCTTGTCCCGTCAATTCCCGTTGCCGTAACCGTTGCCTCGCCGGACAGAACCGTGCAGTCAACCGGCACCAGTTCGCCCGAAAGCAATTCCGCTTTGTCGCCCGGCTTTAAATTTTTCGGGTCAACAAATGTGCGCTCGCCGTCTATGTATAAATGATATTTTTTCTGTTTAATGGTTTTCATGGCGCTTTCGGCATTGATTTTTGTGTGCACCGTCAATTCTTTGCCGACAATGCCGCCCACATAAATCAAAAGCAAAAGCAAGCCCTGATACGGACTGATGAGAATAAATGCCGCAAGAACGGAAATGGCGTATAAAAGCGGATTAATCGCCAAAACACCGGTTTTCTTTCTGTCCCAAAAATCATACAGTGGAATTAAAATTCCTAAAAAGGCAGACAGGCTTAAAAACACCGTTTTGCCAACGCCCACAAACAAAAAGGAAGTTAAAAACATTAAAAAGGAAGCAAATGCCAAAAATCCGAAAAAGACATTCGTATTCAGCAATTTTCTTTTTTTCACACCGTTCACCTCCGCATTGCACAGTTTAACAAAAAAACCCCAAGAAATTCCTGGGGTTTCAATTGTGGAGCGGGCGACGAGGCTCGAACTCGCTACCTCCACCTTGGCAAGGTGGCGCTCTACCAGATGAGCTACGCC
>CAKSHV010000228.1 GCA_934457515.1 uncultured Clostridia bacterium | reverse complement strand
ATTAGAGGGTGCGTTAAACCGCATTATCGTGTATGAAAAACTTAAAATCGAACCGCTGACCTTAACGGTTGCAGAGCGGATTTTAAAGGATTTTGTGTTTACCGAAAGTGACAAAAATCTTACATATGCCATGATTAAGCAAGAGGTTGCCAATTATTTCGGCATAGAAATTGAAGATATTATGGGCAAGAAAAAGGTGAAAAACATTGTAACCGCGCGGCAGATTGCCATGTTTATTGCCTTTAACAAGGTGAAAAACACCAATGTGACCACCGTTGCCCGCGAGTTTGAGCGCGACCATTCCACCATTTCCCATGCGGTTGAAAAAATCAGCGCCGCCATGGGGGAGGACGAGGAAATTTCAACCGCCGTGCGGGATATTATTTCCAAACTGACGGACGAGTAAAATGAAACACTAAACTGAGCAGTACAAAAATTGCATATTTTTAAACAGATCAAAGAATTAGGATTTAAACTAAATTTGAAAATGAAACATAATACTGCGCAGTACAAAAGTTGCATATTTTTAAACAGATCAAAGAATTAGATTTTAAACTAAATTTGAGAATGAAACATAATACTGCGCAGTATAAAAGTTGTGCGCATTGTGGTTAATTTCATGTGGACACAGGTGGATACATGTGGACAAGCGAAAATTGTCAACTTTTGTAGATAGGTTGTCCACTTCAAAAAAACCTTTGTACAGCGCACCAAACAGCGCTGTACAAAGGTTGTGCACGGAATCCACGGCCTTATAATTACAATAACTATTAGATAGATATATACTATACATGGCGCAAAGCGTGCGCAGCCAAAAAAGAAGATAAAAAACGAAAGGTTGATTAATATGAAATTCAGATGCGGCAGGGATGATTTGTTAGACGCCATAACCAAAGCGGAAAAAGCGGTTGCCGCAAAATCCGTGATTCAGGTTATGGAAGGCATTTTAATCGAAACGGGCCATGCGGAAGTTAAACTTACCGGCAATGACCTCTCGCTTGCCATCGAGGCAACGTTTCCCGCAGAAATCGAGGCAGCGGGACGCATTGTGTTAAACACCCGCATGTTCTCCGAAATTATCAGAAAAACCGGCGACAGCATGGTGGAGTTTGAGGCGGACGAAAATCAGAAAGTAAAAATCACATCCGGCTTTTCAATTTTTGAAATTGCAGGACTCTTGCCCGACGAGTTTCCGGCAGTAAACACCTTTGATGTGGATAAAAAAATCACCGTTCCGTGCGATGTTTTGCGCTCGATGATTAAGCAAACCATTTTTGCCACCTCCAAAGACGAGAAAAACTTGATTTTAACCGGTATTTTGTTTAAGCCCGAGGGCGAAAATTTAAGTTTGGTTGCGGTTGACAAATTCCGCTTTGCCATCCGACGCGAAAAATCGGTTTACTGCGACGTGACCGAGCAGTTTGTGGTGCCCTATAAAACCTTAAGCGAGCTTCTTAAAATTTTAGGGGACGAAGGCGAGATTGAAATTTATCCCGCAAACAATTTTATTTTATTTGTCTTAGACGACTGCAAAATTTATTCCCGCGCAATTGAGGGGGATTACATTAAATATGAGCATATTTTAGATACCAAAAATACCATTCGATGCAAGGCGAAAACCGGAAAATTGCTTGATACCTTCGAGCGCGTTTCCCCTTTAATCAATATGGAAACCATTAAAAGCCCGGTTAAAATTAAAATTGAGGGCGATAACATTATCATCGACTGCCAAACCCTTTCGGGCAAGGTGCATGACGAACTGACGGTGGAAAAAATAAGCGGCGAGGATTTGGAAATCGGCTTTAATAACCGCTATCTGCTTGACGCGTTCAGCGCGGTGGACACCGACGAGATTTATATTGAATTTTCCACACCCCAAAGCCCGATTAAAATTATGCCCGCCGACGGCAGCGAGAAATTTGTATATTTAATTCTGCCCGTCCTTTTGAAGAGATAAAAATGGTTATATCAATCGGAGAAAATGTTTTGGCAGACACGAATGACATTGCCGCTATTCTTGATATGGATTCCATTACCGTCAAAGAACGGGGACGGCTTATGTTTCAGCTTGCCAAGGAAAACATCGTGTATATAGACGAAAAAGAGCTGCCGCGCTCCTGCATTGTGGTAATTAAGGACGGCAAAACGACGGTATTTGTTTCGCCCTTAAATTCGCAAACGGTTGCCAAGCGCGCATTGGACAGCGACATCACAAGAAAGGACTTTTTTTCTGATGCGGATTGAAAAGCTGTATGTTCAAAATTTCAGAAATTATGAAGAGGCAGAGATTTCTTTTTCGGACGGCGTAAATTTAATTTACGGAAACAACGGGCAGGGCAAAACCAATCTTGCAGAGGCTGTATATTTATTTTCGGCGGCGCGTAGCCACCGGACCGCGCGGGAAAAAGACATGATAAAAATCGGGCAGGAGGCCGCGCGGACAAAAATTTACTTTAGCGCCGCGGGGCGGGAAATGAATGCGGATTTTCGCATTTTTCAAAACAAACCGCACGAGATTACCGTAAACGACGTTAAAAAAATCAAAAACAGCGAGCTGATGGGCGTGTTTCAGGCGGTTATGTTTTCGCCGGAGGATTTTTCTTTTATTAAAGACGGTCCGTCCGAACGGCGAAAGTTTTTAGACATTGCCATTTCGCAGATTCGCCCCAACTATTTTAAGCGTCTTTCGGAGTATAACCGCTATTTAAAAAGCAAAGTTCGGGCCTTAAAAGAGCCGGCCTATCTTCCCATGCTTGATGTGTATAACAG
>CAKSHV010000227.1 GCA_934457515.1 uncultured Clostridia bacterium | reverse complement strand
CTATAAATTTGGCGTCTTTTAACATTTTCAGGCTCAAGTCGTCAAACGAAATTTTAACGCCCCGCAAAGAAAGCTCGAAATCCGCATTGCCGGTTAAAATTTTGGTTATGTCAAACTCCACGTGCAGCAAAACGGTTACGGGCGGTATGCCGTCCGAGCCGTAAATGGAATCGTATAAGTTATCGATTCCGCCTCCGCCGCCCGTTACCCAAAGCACACCCAAGCCGTCTATATTAAAGCCCGGCTCAAACCCGCCGATTGCAAAATAAAGCTTGTCGGGCACGGGTGCGCCGTTTGGCGAAGATTTTACCACCAAAGACATTGCCATTTTTAAGGTTGCGGTTTCCACGTTTGCGTCAACCCCTACCCGATAGCCGCCGATGGTGTTGACAGAAAGCTCGCCCTCGATTTTATTCGGCAGGAATTTAACAATCTGCGGCATGGCGATGTGCGCGTCCATGTTAATACCAAGATATTTCGGCGTTTTGCCGCCGAATAACACATCGTGAATGTCCGCACCCGCCTCTATGCGGCTTACCTCCTTGTTGCTTGGCGGAATATCGCTTTCCGCAACCTGAGACCGAAATTCGCCTGAATTTTCGTCAAACATTAACCCGAAAGAGGTGTCATCATCTGTAGAGTCACCCGGGTATTTTAATTCCGTACCCTTCGTTGTCCACCTTGCGCCCTCGCGCGTGTTGGCGCGGACCGCCGCCGCACCGCCCGGCGTCATGAACCCTAAATCCAAACTGCCGCCGAACGAAATGATGTCCGCCGCCGTACCGTCGTTATACTTGATTTTGCCCAAAACGCCATACTTCATATCAATTAAGAACCCGCCGACAGTGGTCAGCGTGTCAAAGGCATTGTCCCACTTCAGCTCGATATAGTCCTGATTGCTCAAAAGCGGTGTTTCAGAGGTTTCTCCCCGCTCGTCATACTCGGGGATAACATAATCCGTGCCGCTGTTTAGACGGAAAGCCGCGGTGCCGTTTCGGACGGTGGTGTTCGCACCAACCGTTGTTATTTTGCCGTCCATCAGAACTTCGACCGTGCCGTCCGCCTTTTCTTCAACGGTTAAATCATCACCGTGATAGTTTAAAATGCGGTTGATGTTCACGTCCCTGTCTTTTCCGATTAAGCGGTAAAACGCCTTGCCGCTTCTGTCTTTCTGAATGTCGCCGCGAAGTGCAAAAATCAAATCTTCATCTGCTATATTCGCACGTGCAAAGGAATCCTCGTCCTTGTAGGGCACAACGTGATATTTATTGTTATACGCATTCCCGTCCTTGCCGCGCTGAACCGAAATCACGCCGTAGTACGCATTATCATATTTTTTGTCGCTCGAAACCTGAACGGTCATAGCGTCTGATGTAAAGTCGGTCGGCACGCCGTCAAGCGCCGCCTCGCCCGTGCCATTTTTCCAGATAAAGTGCAGTTTATACCGTCCGGGCTCCATATATGCGTCCAGCATCAGGCTTGCGCCGGTCGGGTCGTCACCCTGTTCAAACGACAGATTATCAATCGGAATTTCATAATTTTTCCCGTTTTCGCCAATCAGCTCGATTTTGTTCAGCAAATCGCTTTTTAGAAAGCGCATACCCTGACCGGTTACGGTGAGATACCTAATATTTTGATTATACACAATTTCGGGCGAAAGAGATGCAAGGGTTATTGCAGGCAGGCTTTCGTCTTTTCCCGGCAAAATAATGTGGTTTTCGGTGGTGCCGAGCGAAAACTCCTCAGCATATGACCCAAGCGCGTTTACACTTTCGTCCATGTCAAACACCTTAACAATAAAGGTGCCGAGCTGTGCCCTATCCTTCGGCTCGAATTTAAAATCGAAATATGTCACGCGGTTATCGCCCGGCTTAAAATCGATTATATCGGTATAAATCGGGTCGGAATTGCTGTACTCTACCCAATTGCCCGCGTCGGTCTGCCGCTGCGTGTCAAACCCCAGCGCATACACCACAACCGCCAGCTTTTTATATGTTTTCTGCGTATACTGCGGGTTGGTGACGGTAACGTTAATGCGCGCCACGTTATCTATTCCGTCCGAGCCTTGGTATGCGGTTCTTTGCTCATCTTTAAAGAAGAGTTTGGACGGCGCGGTGGTGTTTATAATCACACGGTTATCCTTGTTTTTCAAGTTTGCGGTAACACCGTAATAGGTTGAAAACGTTTTTTCCGCGCCTGCGTCAATGCTGCCTAAATCGTAATACAGCGCCGCCGCACTGTCCGCAGTCTTTTTGCCGTTCAGTGTGTTTGTGAAATTCAGCGTTTCGTCCGGCGTGTAGTCAAACACGGTTGAGGCAATGTTTGCCCAGTGCGCAAACGTCATTTTATAAGGCTTCTGTTCGGTAAACACACTATTTACGCCATAGCCCACAATGCTTGCCGCATACGGATTGTCCCGCACAAAATAGTCGGCAGGCATGGTAACGCTCGGGTCGGCTTTCGAATCCCATGTTTTTTCAAACGAAAAGTATTCATACCCCCGGCCCAAATTTTGCTTCGGCACTTCATAGTATCCGTAGTCTTTATCGCCAAGCTGTGTATCAATCAGCACGCGGCTTTTAACTGATTTTGCCATGCTGCCGTCATTTTTAACCGTGTAGGTAATCATGGCAGTACCTAACTGTTCGGACGATTCATTATTCACAAGCGAAATTTTTTGTTCCACTTCCGTTTCGCCGATACGCCAAGTGCTTAAAACAAATTCTCCGTTTTCCGAAAGACTTGTTTCCACCCCGCCCGCAGAACCGAACAC
>CAKSHV010000226.1 GCA_934457515.1 uncultured Clostridia bacterium | reverse complement strand
GGCAAATCCAACGCCTTTGCCATTTCGCAGAAACTGGGCTTGCAGAAAGTGATTTTGGACAAGGCGGAGGAGTATCTGTCGGGCGAAAACATTCGGTTTGAGGACGTTTTGAGCGAATTGGAGCAAAACAGACAGAAGGCTAAGGCCGAGCACGACAAAATGGAAAGCCTGGCGCGCCAGGCAGAGCAGGACAGGGAGAGAATTAAAAAAGAAACGGAACGGATTGAAAAAGAGAGGGAAAAAGCACGGAAAGACGCCCTTTCCGAGGCGCAGAAGATTATAGACAGCGCCCGCGAAGAGGCAGAAACCATGCTTGCGGAGGTTATTTCGCTGCGTGAGCAGAAAAAAGAGAAAGAGGCGCAGCAGCAGCTTGAAAAAATCCGCAAAGAATTAAAAGAGAAAAGCGGCGATATATCGCGCAAAATGCAAAAAAAGAAGAGTGTGCCCGGTGCGGTTCCGAAAAAGCTGATTCCGGGTTCGCGCGTGTATGTAACCGACACCGACACGGTCGGCACGGTGATCAATCCGCCCGACAAAAAAGGAAGAGTGCTGGTGCAGACGGGCGTTTTGAAAATTACCGTTCCGCTCGAATCACTGCGGTACGCCGAGGACAATGAGGGTGAAAAGATAGCAAAAAGCTATTCTTTAAGCCGTGGCACGGCAAGCAAAACCCAGGTAATCAGCCCCGAGCTTGACATTCGCGGAAAGTATGCCGAGGAGGGCATTTCAGAGGTGCAGCGCTTTATTGATGATGCGGCGGTTGCCAATTTAAAGACGGTGACCATTGTGCATGGCAAGGGAACGGGCGCGCTGCGCCAGGCGGTGCACGACTATTTAAAAACCTGCCCGTATGTGGACGATTTCCGCTTGGGCAAGTTCGGCGAAGGCGATTTGGGCGTTACGGTGGTACATTTAAAGTAGGATGTTTGAAATGAAGAAAATCGGCTGTGTTTTACAGCCGATTTTTTAGTATAATTCATCTTACGGGCGTGAAAAAAGCACAAGATGTCTTGTGCTTTTTCAATTCCGACTAAACGTTCGTTTTAAATTTTAAAAATCCGAATCCAAGCAAAAATGCGTTATACTGACGATTTCCCACATGTCGGATGTTAAGCTTGAAAGTTTATAGGCACACGGTTCCTTGTTCGGTGTGCAGGACAGCAAAAGATAGGCGGATTTTCCGTATGCAAGTTTGTAAATGCCGCGGCGAACATCGTTGCTTTCAATTAAAATGAGTGCGCCTGCGGGCGGCTGCTTTCTGATTTTTCGTATGTACAGAAAGTCACCCTTTTCTATAAAAGGGTAATATTGGGTGTATTTGTCCGCTTCGATCAGTTTAAAACTGTTTTTCGGCAGATTCCTTGCAAAAGAAAGCAGCTTCCCTGTTAAAGATGAAAAAGTGGAAAGCCTGTTGTTGGATATACCGTCCAGCGAGGTTTCGAAAATGTCTGCCATTTCCATAAGTGTTGTGACGTCCGGCATACTGACACCGTTTTCATAGTTTGAAATGGTGGTGTTGGAGACGTTTAACTGCCTTGCAAGCTCGGCTTGGGTTAAATGCTTTCTTTGTCTGTTTTCCAATATAAATTCGTCTATCTTCACGTTTAAACACCTCTTATATAAAATTATAAATCAATATTTTGCATATGTCAACAAGAATTATCAAAAAAATGAACTTTTTGCAGATAATAAGTAAAATCTTAACACAATCTAAGCATCTGCCAAATAAAAATAAGCGATTAAAGACGTTTTTGTCGAAAAATATAGATTATAATAGGAAAAGCCCTTGTAATTTTTAAAAAATTCTGCTATAATAATTGAATAAAAGAATTCGTTTTTACAGATTTGAATTTTCAATTTCAATAAATACGCGAAAACGGTTCGGAAAGGCAGAGAATGAACAGCAAGTGGATATTGTCCGAAACGCCTTCGGCAGAGCAGATAGATGAAATAGTGCAGAAAACCGGGACAACCAGACTGGTTGCCGCGATTCTTTCCGTGCGCGGCTTTTCATCGGACGAGGCGGCTGTTTTTCTCGAGAAAGATTTTAAAACCAGCACCGATCCCTATTTGTTCCGCGATATGGAAAAGGCGGTTTCGCGCATTCGCGCTGCCATTCAAGAGGGTGAACAGATAACGGTTTTCGGTGATTACGATGCGGACGGCATTACGTCGAGTGCAATTTTGGTGCACTGTTTAAAAAGCCTGGACGCCAAAGTGACTTTTTATATTCCCGAACGGGAAAACGAGGGGTATGGCATGAGTGTGCGCGCGGTTGACGCAATTGCAAAAACGGGCACAACCCTTATTATATCGGTTGACTGCGGCATTACGGCAGTTGAGGAATGCGAGCATGCCAAAGCGCTTGGAATCGATTTGATTGTAACCGACCACCACGAATGCGGTGCGGATTTGCCCCGTGCAAAAGCGGTGATTGACCCGAAATGTGCAGCCGATACCTATCCCGACCGGAATTTGGCGGGCGTCGGCGTGGCGCTGAAGCTTTGTCAGGCTTTAAAAAAGGATGAGCAAAGTTATTCCGAAACCATGGCAGACTATGCTGACCTTTCGGCGCTCGGCACCATTGCGGACATTGTGCCGCTTTTGGGCGAGAACCGCGTGCTTTGCGATGTGGGTCTTAAACAAATGGCAAAAACGCACAATGTGGGCTTAAAAGCGCTTTTAACGCAGGCTGACCTGGCAGGAAAAGCGATGGACAGCACAAAGGTCGGATTTCAGATTGCACCGAAAATCAATGCGGTTGGCAGACTGGAC
>CAKSHV010000225.1 GCA_934457515.1 uncultured Clostridia bacterium | reverse complement strand
GACTTGTTTTAGCTCTCTTTCTATTGCCTCATCGGTGTTGTCGCACACCCACCCGCTGTTTGTGTTTAAAATCAGTTCCTTTGCGGAAACGGTGTCGGTGGTAAACACCGGGGTGCCGAAACAGCGCGCCTCCGAAAAAACCATGGGTGCCGCCTCATCGTACGAGGGTACAAGCACAATGTCCGCATGACGGAAATAAGGGTACGGATTGGTGAGATTACCAAGCAGAATCACATTGTTTTGAAGATTTAAATTCTCAACTGTGTGCTTGATTTCCTCTCTTTGCGGTCCGTAACCCGCAACATACCACATGGCTTTCAGCCCGCTGTCTAAAATGTGCCTTATAATCGGCAGCATGCGCAAAATTCCTTTTTCGGGACTAAAGCGGGATGCGGTAAACAAACAGACAGAATTTTCGTCAAGCTTTGGCATAAATGCGCCGCTTAACCGCTCTGCCTCCTTATCATTTACGCAGTTTGGCACGGTATGCAGTTTATCAGACAGTTTTGGGTCTGCTGTCTCCGCACATTTTCGCGCCGAATCGGAAACGGCGGCAACCGCATCGAACTTTTCTAATATTTTTCGGTTATACGGCGTATTTCCGCCGTAATTTAAAAAGTTGCAGTGCAGAAAACACACTTTTTTCTTTGCCCGAACCGCACGGAGCACAAATTCGGCACAGCCGCCGTAAAACACGCGCGCCTCGCCGTTTTGCATATAGGAAATCGCGCTGTCATACTCGCCTTTTACCTTATACAGGCGCGACAAAATGCCAAAGCTCAGGCGCGTGGTAAACGCGCGGGTAAGCAGCGTAAAAAACGAGCGGGACAGATAGGTCAGCACGCCGTCTTTCCTTGCCTCCGCCTGCGTAAGCCCCATAATTTTAATAAAGGAATTGGCAGAAACCACCTTCACGTTTTTCGGAATTTTGTCCAAAAGCGCGCCGGTTTTGGCAAACAGCAGCAGCGTGACCTCATATTTATCGCCGATTTCGTTCAGCAAATTCAAAAGCGCTTTCTGAATCCCGCCGATATGCATGTTGTTATTCACAATAAGCAGTTTTTTCATGTTCTCCCGGCCTTTTCTAAAACTTCTTTTATCTTTTTGCGGAACAGTTCGTTTTCCGCCGCATATTTGTCTAAATAATAATCGCAGGTGCGAACAAATTCCTCCGTGTCAAACGTTTTGTACCAGTTATAAACCGTGTCGGCAACCGAATCGGTCTCCGTTACGCCGACGCCTAATTTTTTCGAAACAATAAACTTTCCAAGCATTGTTTTTTCATTGACAAACATGGGCTTTTTCATAATCAGCGCGTCGTAATATTTATTGGCAATCGCCCCGTCGTTTACAAAGCTTGAGGGATAGTTGTAACACATCATATCGAACGTGTTGACTATTCTATATTTATCCGCCTCGCAATATGCGCCGTGCACAAAAATATTTGAAAACGGCTTTGCATATGCACTGAGTTTTTCGCTGTCATCGCCGCAGCCGTAGGTGTGAAATTCAAAGCGAGAATCGTTTTTAAAGCCGTCGATTAACGCTTTGTGATAGTCAAACGAGCGCAGCGCGCCGATATATCCCAAAATAATCTTTTCGTTTTCCGCCTTGCGGACAAGGCTGCGTTTTCTGAATTTTAAGCGCGCGGTTTGCATGTTGTGCGCCAAAATATAGTCTTTTTTCGGGGTTAAACTCTGCTTAAACCACTCCGAAGAAATCACCGTTTCGGCAGAATGCAAAACCAACGCATTCACCAGCGCGCCGTAGGGTTTTATATATTCATAGGACTTGTCGCGGTAATCGAAAATATATTTATTTTTGTATTTAGTCAGCAAAACATCTGCCAAAATCAGCGCCGTTTGGGTGGTTAACACAATCAGCCTGTCATACTTTTTCTGCCGAATCAGCCGAAGAATAAATTTCCGAAACCCCAAAGCGGGCTTTATTTTTTCAATCGGCGAAGAAAAGCGCTTGCCGCTTTCTCCTTCATACATAAACACATTTTCGCCCGTGTATTGCGGCTCTTCTTCCCGCCGCCAGCCGATTAAATCGTATTTTTCTCCCGCCTCGTCCAGCAATTCCATATATGTTTTTGAATACGGTGCCAGTTCAAACGGACCGTACAGAATCACACCGGTCATTTTGCTCCTCCGCCTTTAACTCTGTTTTTCTTCGTCAATGCTGTCTGCCGAAATGCTCGGCACATACGGCGCGTCTTCCAAAACCTCGTCTGCATCCGCTTTTTTTCGTTTTCCGAATGCAGCATACCGCTTCATAATTTCAAGCACAATGGCTAAAATGCATGCCAAAACAACACCCAAAACCACTGCAATCATATAGTAAAGCGACGAATATACATTCTCGTAATACCGAATCCCCGTCAGGCTTTCAATATGCTTGGTCGGAATATAGGCATTATAATCGTCAATTAATTCAAATGCGGTTTTATATAAGCTTTTTAACTTTGTCAGCGCGTCGGAAATGTCGCCCTGCACTGCCTTTTCGTAATCCGAATAATCAATCGAGCCGTCCGCCGGTGTTGAAAAAATATTTATGATTTCCGCACAGTGTTCCGCATCGATTCCGCTGTCGTTTGCAGCCGTGCTGTCGTTTACATAGTTTTTAATCAAGGTATCATAGGTTGTCTGCTCCTGCACAACCTGGCCGTGGTCATTGTCAACATCCTGCACAATGGTCACATTGTCATCACCCACAGTTTGGTTCTTGTTATATGAGTTCGGCACATCTTTGTTTGCGTCAACATAAGCGTCCATACGGTCGCTTGCAAT
>CAKSHV010000224.1 GCA_934457515.1 uncultured Clostridia bacterium | reverse complement strand
AAATTCAAGATGTTGTGGACAAGCAGCAGACTTTAAAGCATAAAATTACCCGCCGCCAGATTGTGTATAACTGGCACGAAAGCAAGGTTTCTTTTTTAGAGGCTGTGTTTGCCCGCGGCGACAGACGACTGGGGAAAGTGCTGCTTAAGGCGCACGAAATGGGCTGCAAGTTTGACGGCTGGGACGAAGGTTTTGATTTTGACCGCTGGATGCGTGTTTTCGAGGCGTGCGGAATTAACCCGAAATTCTATGCCAACCGCAAGCGCAGTTTTGACGAAGTTCTGCCATGGTCGCATATTGATGTGGGCGTGAGCGAGGCTTTCTTAAGAAAAGAGCGCGAAAAAGCCGAGAAGGGCATTACAACGCACGACTGCCGAAAGGGGTGCGTCGGCTGCGGCGCGGCAGTTTTGGGAGGTGGTTTCTGTGTTTAAATATCGGCTGACATTTTCCAAAACGGGGTATGCAAAATATGTGTCGCACCTGGATTTAATGCGCATGTTTCAGCGCGCTTTTAAACGCGCCGAGCTTCCCATATCCTATTCCCAGGGCTTTAATCCGCACCAGAAAATGTCTATCGGATTTCCGCTCCCTTTAGGCGTTACGGGAACGCACGAATACATGGATATAGAGCTTGACGAGAATCTTTCATTCGAGGAACTTACGGACAGATTAAATGCGACTTTGCCGCCCGATTTTAAGGTTATAAGTGCCATGGCGCCCCAAATGAAAGCCAGTTTATTAAAATGGGCAAGCTATTCGGTTGAAATTTTTCTTACGGAGGGCATTTTAAATTTAAAAGAAAAGGCAGACGCGGTTTTTGCCATGCCCGAAATTGTGGTGGAAAAGAAAACAAAAAAAGGTGTTTCCGAAACGGATATTAAGCCTGCCATAAAAAGCGTTAAAACCCATACGCCCGACAATAAAACCCTTGTTTTAAACCTTGTTCTGTCCTGTGCGGACGGCACAAATTTAAAAGCGCAGACAGTGGCGGATGCGTTGGCTAAATATGTTGAAAATTTTAACATTGAGCATATAACAATCAATCGAGACGGTCTGTTTTTGGAAAATATGACAGAAATTTGCTGAAAGACCTTTACAAATCATTAAAAATAGAGTAAAATATAATGAAAAACTTTTTAAGCGGAGGTAAGAGTTGTGTATAAAAAAGTGCCTACGAGTTTGAACTTTGAAGAGCGAGAACACGATATTATCAAATTCTGGGAAGATAAAAAAGTGTTTGAACGAAGCACGCGCGCAGAGGGCGCACCCGTGTTTACGTTTTACGACGGTCCGCCGACAGCAAACGGCAAGCCGCATATCGGTCACATTTTAACCCGCGTTATGAAAGATATCGTTCCGCGGTATAAAACCATGAAAGGCTACCGCGTTTTGAGAAAAGCGGGGTGGGACACGCACGGTCTGCCGGTTGAACTGGAAGTTGAAAAGATGCTCGGCATCGACGGTAAACCGCAGATTGAAAAATACGGCGTTGAACCTTTTGTTGAAGAGTGCAAAAAAAGCGTTTGGAAATATGAAAGCCTTTGGAAGGACATGAGCAATCGCGTCGGATTCTGGGCGGACATGGAAAATCCGTACGTTACGTATCATAATGAATATATTGAGTCTGTTTGGTGGGCTTTGAAACAAATTTGGGACAAGGGTCTTTTGTACAAAGGCTACAAAATCGTTCCGTATTGCCCCCGCTGCGGTACCGCGCTTTCCAGCCACGAGGTGGCTCAGGGCTATAAAGATGTGGAGGAAACCTCTGTTTACGCACGCTTTAAAGTGAAAAATGAGGACATGTATTTAATGGCATGGACAACCACGCCCTGGACGCTGCCGTCTAACGTTGCCCTTGCGGTTAACCCCACCGAAACCTATGTTAAAGTTAAGTGGAACGGCGACACCTATATCATGGCAAAAGTTCTGGTTCCCTCCGTTTTGGGTGAGGACGTTGAAATTTTAGAGGAAATGCAGGGCAATGACTTAAAGGGCATGGAATATGAGCCTCTCTTTGACTTTGCAAAGCCGGATAAAAAGTGCTATTATGTGATTGCGGACGACTATGTTACCACAACCGACGGCTGCGGTATCGTTCATATTGCGCCTGCGTTTGGTGAAGACGACGCAAGAGTCGGCAGAGATAACGATTTGCCGTTTGTTCAGTTGGTAAACACAGAAGGCAAAATGGTAGAGGGCACCGGCAAATTTGAGGGTCTTTTCGTAAAAGACGCCGACCCGTTGGTTATTGAGGATTTGGAAAGCCGCGGACTTTTGCACAGAGCGGTTAAATTTACCCACTCCTATCCTTTCTGCTGGAGATGCGACACACCGCTGATTTACTATGCACGTGAGTCTTGGTTTATTAAAATGACCGCTGTACGCGATCAGCTTTTAAAGAACAATCAGACTGTTAACTGGATGCCGGACAACATTAAAAACGGTCGTTTCGGCAACTTCCTTGAAAATGTAATCGACTGGGGTCTGTCCCGTGAACGCTACTGGGGAACACCGCTTCCGATTTGGGAATGCTCCTGCGGTTATAAGCATACCATCGGCAGCATTGAGGAATTAAAATCCATGAGTGATGACTGCCCCGAGAATATCGAGCTGCATAAGCCGTATATAGACGCGGTTCATTTAAACTGCCCCAAATGCGGCGGCGAGATGAAGCGTGTTCCCGAGGTTATCGACTGCTGGTTCGATTCGGGTTCCATGCCTTTTGCACAGTGGCACTATCCCTTTGAAAATCAGGATATTTTCAACGAAAATTATCCCGCAGACTTCATTTCGGAGGCGATTGACCAAACGAGAGGC
>CAKSHV010000223.1 GCA_934457515.1 uncultured Clostridia bacterium | reverse complement strand
GAGTTCCCGTCGCTGCGTCAGCAGGGCTATGCATACTTTAACTCGAACCAATACGGTTACGAGGCGGGCAAGTTCTATGATGAAGACAACATGTGGGCATGGCTCGACCGTGGTATTGCAACAACCGACAATATTCAGATTGACTGGATGGCGGCCCGCAAAGACGGCGTTATGGGTCTTGCGCTTATGAATGAGGATGATACAGACATTACAACCACCGTTACTTTGGGCGAAAAAGTGCCCGGCGGTTCGTCTTACAGCGGCACGGCAAATCTTTATGACAAATCGGGCAAAATCGGCACGGCAGAAGTTGCAAACGGTGCATTTACCGTAACCGTTCCCGCAAAATCGCTGCAGGCAGTAACCATCAAGATTGACGGCGTGAAAGCTCCGGCATTCTCGAAGATGAACTACTCGCTTACAAGTGCGGAAATCGGTGCGACCGTTTCCGAGCACACGAACGGCAGAGGTTATGCGCTTCAGCTTTCTCCGAATTGCTACTATGGATATCTCTATGTAACCGATATGGCAAAAGATACCAAGAGCGCAACGTTTACCTATGATATCGGCGGCGGTGAAAAGAAATCGGTTACAACCGATGTTTATCCGTTCGAAACCATTATTAAGGTTGACGATGTGAATAAAGAACTTAATTATTCCGTTCAGGTAACCAAGGCGGACGGAACAACCGTCGATTACGGCACGGGCATTTTAATGACTGCGGCGCTCTCTTCCGCCAAAGGCATAAAATTTGAGGGCAGTGTAATCGGCAGCACGGGACCGAAGGTAACGGCAACCGCTGCGGCAAAAGCATTAAAATTCGATACATTCCTGCTTAAATATGAAACACAGGGCAGCGAAACCAAAAACAATGTATTCCGCTTTGTTATAAACACGGCAGATATTCCGTTTAAGGTAACGGCGGACAACATGATTGGTCTTCCCATCGCGGGAGAACTTGCGGACGGAGGAGCCAAAACGCCGTTTGAGTCAACCATCTCGGCGGTTGAACTTCGCGACGGCGGCAAAGCGGTTCTTGTTGTTCCGGAAACAAATGCGGTTACAGCCGGCAAATATCCGACAGACCAGGGCAAGAGCTACGTATTTAACCTGGCAATTGCGCCGTACGGACAAAAGCCGTCTTTAGATGATGTGAAAGAGGATTTAAAGACTGCTCCGACAACCGAAACAAAGCCGGCAGCTTCTGCGGTAAGCGATGAGGCGAAGAAATTGAACTTCACGCCGTTTAAACTGGTCTATACAACGCAGGGCAGCAATGATACGAGCTTCCGCTTTGTTGTTGACATCAAAACGGTTCCTTTTGAGATTACAACCACTAACATGATCGGTCTTCCCGTAACGGGCACGCTGATTGACGGCGACACAAAGCTTTCCATGAACACCACCGTTATGGGCGCAGAGCTGCGTGAAGGCGGCAAGGCGGTTATTATTATTGCACCGACGGCTGAGGTCAGCCAGAGAAAATACAATAAGAGCGAGGGAAACAGCCATAAATTCGAATTAACCATCTCTCCTATCGGAAAGTAAAATATTTACGTGTCGATGGAATCGACACTTTCAAAGAGAAAACTCGTTACACTCGCATTCTCTTTGATTCAAGGGTTTACGCTCGCGCGGATTTTCGGTACCGAAGGTCCGAAAATCCAACCCTTGCAATGAGCCAAAAATCAGGCACGCGTCAAAGCAAACTGCGCATGTTTCGCTTTTTGCAAAAAAGCGAAACGTCGCTCCGTTGCTTTTCCTCTTTCGTGAAATGCGGCTTTGCCGCATTTCACGATGCCCTTTCAGGGCAAAAACATATTTTGTTTTGGCATATTTAATTTTGAGGGAAATTCCCTCAAACGCCTTTTTTTGAAAAACTATGTTTTTCGGTAGTCTGAAGCACCCGTTCGGGTGCTTTTTTGGGAGATACAACAAAGTTGAAAAGTGCAAAAGCAGCAGAAGTGTATAATCATTTTGCGATAAGATAGTATTTTATAAATAATCCGTTAAAAAAATGCATGTACAACGAGCAGAAAAATGTGTTATAATATAAACAACAGAGTTGCGCTTCATGCGCGGCAAAAAAGGAGAGAGATGTTTATGAAAAAAATGCTTGCGCTTCTGCTTGCGGCTTCAATGATACTCGGGCTTCTCCCGACATTTGCGTTGGCTGCGGAAACAGGAATGAAAGCAGACAAAACCTACATCGTTCTCGCACCCGGTAACTATACCGATAACGGCGCGTGGAAGATTGAGGTGGACAAGGAAACAGGATTTAGCTACATGATTGCGGGCAAAGACGGAAATGCCATTCCCGAAAGCCCTGCAAAAATCAAGGTTGTTCTGCCTGAGGACGGAACATATAAAATCTATTCGTTTTCCAAAGACTTTGATTCCGCGCCCGGAACGCGTTATTTTGACGTGCAGTTGGGCGATGTCGGAACCTACCGCTTAGGTAGCCACGGCAAGGCGGGCTGGCACTGGCAGGGAAGCGAAGATATCACCGCGTTTGCGGGAGAATATGATTTGTCTGTTATCGACACGGCGGGCAACTATGCGCGCTGCGTGATGATGGTCGTAACCGACGATTTAAATTACAATCCCGGCGAAACACCGGACGATATCAAGGCAATCGCAGAAAAGCAATATAAAGAGGGAGATTTAACTTATACACCCAAAGACGAAACAATCGGCAGACCGAACAGCGAAATCGCGGTTAAACTAAACGGCGAATGGATGAAGTATGACGTTGACCCGATTCTGTTAAACGACCGCACCATGGTTCCGTTCCGTGCCATTTTTGAGGCGCTTGGGTGCTCGGTTTCGTGGGATGACAACACCGAAACGGCTATGGG
>CAKSHV010000222.1 GCA_934457515.1 uncultured Clostridia bacterium | reverse complement strand
CGAAAAGGGTTTTCCGTAACGCACGCCACGGACGGCTTTGGCCAAAATCTGCTCGGGATAGATCGGGTATTCTTTTTTAAATTCCCCGTCTCCGGCAAGATAGAATGCGCCGTTCTTTTTCCCCACAATTCTGTGGAGAACAAACGTTTTGTCATCCCGTTTATATAGTATTATATCATAAGTTTTATAAAAATCAAGTCTTTTTAAGAAAATTTTGTCTTTTCCGTCATGAAGGAGCGGCCACATACTGTTTCCGCGCACCGTGAATGCCACTTCCGCGCCGTTTGCAAGCGGCTCTTCCATAAGCTCGACCAGCTGCGCCATCTTTTTTTCAACAATTTTCATTTACTCGTCCAGCATGTTCCTTTCCCGAAGGTCTTGCACAAATGCTTTCACGTCTGCCGCAGCCTGCGCCTCGCTTACGTCATATTCTTTGGTAAGCGCATTCAAAAGGTCGGTTTCATCACAGCCTTTTTCAATCGTCTGCCACAATAGCGCGCCGGTTTCATTTAAGGTAAACGAGCCGGTTAAATCCACAACCGAGCTGCCCGAAGATATAACGATATAATCACCCGCAATGTTTTTCAACTGAAATTCCGGCTTAATTCGAAGCATGGTTTTCTCTCCCTCCACATCCTAATTAGATTGTATCATGTTTTCTTAAAATATGCAATCATTTTTTAAAAATTTTCCTTTAAAAAAATAAATTTCTGCAAACGGTCAGCACGGCCAAAATCAAAAGCAGATATAAAATTCCCAAACAAACGTTTTTTCGACACATAATTTTCTCCTTTCGTTTACGGTTTGCGTATTTCTACATATAATATATATGTAAGGAGGACGCATACATGATTGATTTAAAAAACGGGTATACGTATTCCGATTTGCAGGCGGATTTGAAAAGACTGCGTGTTCCGCATTACGAGATCGGAAAGAGCACAGAGGGAAGAAGCATTTATGCATTTCGGCTGGGCACGGGCAAAAATCACGTGCTGTACAACGGCGCACATCACGGCTTAGAGTGGTTAACGCCGCCGCTTTTAATGCAGTTTGCGTTTGATTATCTTAATGCGCTTAAACAAAACAGGCGGCTTGCGACCTTTAATATAAATGAACTCTGTCAAAAAACGACCATTCACATTGTGCCCATGCTCAATCCCGACGGAATTGAGATTGCGGCACGCGGCAGCAAACGAAAAGATTTGATTTTAATGAACCGCGGCGCAGACTTTTGCAAAAACTGGCAGAGCAACGCGCGCGGCGTGGACTTAAACCACAATTACGATGTGGGATTTTCCATTTGCAAAAAGCAGGAATATGCGCTTGGCATAACGGGTCCGGGACCGACGCGCTACGGCGGAAAGGCGCCCGAAAGCGAGCCTGAAACCCGCGCCTTGTGCGATTACGTCCGTCAAAACGATTTTAAGCTGTGCCTTGCCTACCACTCCCAGGGCGAGGTAATTTATTACGATTATAACGGGGTTGTGCCTGAAAACGGCGAGGAAATCTGCCGCGAACTTTGCGCTTTAAGCGGGTATCTGCCCGACAAGGCGGAGGGAATTGCCTCGTACGGCGGGTTTAAGGACTGGTTCATCGAAACCTACCGCCGTCCCGCATACACCATAGAAATCGGGCACGGAAAAAATCCGCTTCCGTTCTGTCAATTTTCGGAAATATACGAAAAAAATTTAAAAATGTTAATCATGGCTGCATTTTTATGTTGATTTTGGGAAATATTTCGTGTATAATAATAAGTAAATAATTATGTTCCTTAAAAAGGAACGGATCGGAGCATGTACCATGAAGAAGAAATTAACCGCCTTGCTGCTTGTTGCAGTGCTTGTTTTTGCGCTGTCGGGCTGCATGCAAATCACCTACCACATCACCTTAAACGAAAACGGCACCGCCAATGCGGAATATGAAATGTATATGAGCAACGAATACGTTTCCATGATTACGGGCCAGGACGGCGGCGACCCGTTTGCGGACAGCAAAAAATCCGCCAAGGCTGCGGGCTTTAAAATCCAGGAAGTGAAAACAAACGAAAAAACCGGATTTAAGGCAACCGCAAAGAATTTGCCGCTGAAGATTGAAGACATGGTAAAAAACGTGGGCATGGGTGGCAACGCAACAAGCGATATGCAAGTAAAAAAGGGCTTGTTTAAAAACACATACACCCTCAAAGCCAATATCGACACTACGAAAATTATGGGCGATGACGAGCAGTCGCAGTCTATGATTCCGATTTTAAACAGCGCTTTGGATATGAAACTGATTATCACCGCGCCGTCTGAAATTAAGTCGTCTGCGGGCGAACTTTCGACCACACAGAAAAACACATACATCTACAAAATCGAACTGGGAAAAAACAACGAGATTTCGCTTAGCTACACGCTTTTAAACATGACAAACATGTATATTGCGGGCGGCATTGTTTTGGTTCTCTTGATTCTTCTTATTTTCTTCCTGATTAAAAAATCGAAGAAAAAGAAAGACTTTGATGATATTGACGACTTATCGTCAAACAACGCTCCCTTAACAGAAGACGGCGAAGCGAACCCCGCCGAAGATTCCGTTCAAAACGAAGCAGATGAAGCGGCAGAAGAAACCGTTTCGGGCGAAGAATCCAATGCGGAAAAGGCAACCGACACGGCAGACGACGCGGAGGAGACACAGCCTGAATCCGAGGAAGCTGTTACGGACAACAAGGAAGATCCGGCTGATGAATCGGACGAAACCCCCGAGGCATAAACCAAAGAAAGCAATCTGTGCGTTTTCGGTTTGAAAACGCACAGATTTTTATAAAAAACTATTGACAATAAGGCCCAATTGTGGTATGATAATAAAGCTGAATTGCTCGAGTGGCGGAACTGGCAGACGC
>CAKSHV010000221.1 GCA_934457515.1 uncultured Clostridia bacterium | reverse complement strand
AGAGTAAAATCGCAGGCACATGTCCTGCGATTTTACGAATTTAAAGTTTTGAGGGAATTTCCCTCAAACTCCCTTTTGGGTTTTGGTGCGGTCCGAAAAGACCGATAAAAAGCCTTTTCTCACGCCGTGCCTTTTAATTCGATGCGGAGGTTATCCGCAATCATGGCAATAAATTCCGAATTAGTAGGCTTTCCTTTGCCCGAAGCTATGGTGTATCCGAAATAGCGATTTAAGGTTTCGGGCTCACCCCTGTCCCATGCAACCTCGATGGCATGGCGAATGGCGCGCTCCACACGGGACGGTGTGGTGTTGTAAATCTTTGCAACGGTCGGATACAAAAGCTTTGTTATGGAATTGATAATTTCCATATTATTCACCGTCATCATAATCGAATCTCTTAAATAGCGGTAGCCTTTGATGTGTGCCGGCACGCCCACATCATGAATCACCTTTGTTACCATCGCCTCCAAATCCATTTTAATGGGCGACACAATTTTACGGTTTTCGCGTTTTAAAGACAGGCGGATTTTATCCAAAACCGCCTGCTGCGAAACCGGCTTTACCATGTAGTACGAGGCGCCGCTTTCAAACACGCGGCCGATTAAAGCGTCCGACACCGGTGCGGACAGAACAATAAATTCCGGGCGTTTCATGTAGCTGTTTTCCATAACGCCTATGCCGTCCGTTTTCGGCAGGAACAGGTCCATCACCACCGCGTCGGCTTTTATGCGGTTCACAGCCTTGATTGCAGCATCCCCATCCTGCACAACTGCGGCAACCGACATATCCGCCGATTTTTCCAAAAAGTGTTTCAGCGCCGTTCCGTACTCCGTGTCCGCAAAAGCCAACACAATTTTTGTTTTTTCCATTTCTTTTCATCCCTTCTTTTGTTCTTCTCGTATATATTACCATATTTTCCCAAATAAATCAATGATTTCCTGAATAATTTCCGAGAAAATTAACATAAACTGAACTTTTTGCAGTTTATTGTTTAAATTTGCGTTTATTGAGTGGTATTTTGTAAATACAATATACATTTCGGCATTAAGGAACTGTTAAGAAAACTTCAAGAACCTTGAACCACATTATTTTTTCGAAAAATATTTTTAAAAGTGTCGACAAAGTCGACACTTTTAAAAACATCTACTGCTTTACCATTTCTGTTTTGTCCAGCATAGAGCCGATAGAAACGGCATAGCCTTTCGTGCTGTTGTTTAGAAAAACATGTGTCACCGCGCCGACCAGCCGCCCGTCCTGCACCAGGGGGCTTCCGCTCATGCCACAAAGGATTCCGCCCGTTTTTTTCAAAAGAAACGGGTCGGTCACCTCTATCAGCATGCCTTTGGAAGAAAAAATGCTGCTTCTTATAATCTTCGTAATGCGGACGGTATACGGTTTAACCTCCGTGCCGTCAATCGTTGAATACATAAAAGCCGCGCCCTCGTGCACCTCCTCATCCGCCGCAACGGGAATTTCGGTGCCGCTGCAGTCGGTTACGGAGAAAAATGCGCCCGTATCGGTGTTTTTAATCAGAGAACCGATATAGCCTTCCTCGCCGGCAAAATTACCGTTTAGTTCGCCCGGAACGCCGTCTTTGGCAGGACTAACCGATGCAACGGAGGCTTTGTATACCCGCCCCGAACCGATAAGCAAAACGCCCGTATCGGGGTCGGTAATGCCATGCCCCAATGCGCCTGCGGTTTTGGTTGCGGAATCTAAAAACGTAACCGTTCCGATTCCGGCGGTTGAATCGCGAACCCAAATGCCCGCGCGGTACACGCCGTCTTTACCGACAGCCGGCTTTAACTTTTTCATTTGTTTCTCACCGTTTTGGGAAACGGTAAGCAAAACCTCATTTTGGTTTTGGATGAGCGCGGAAAACTGCTCGTAGCTTGTGACTCGGACGCCGTTTACATGTGTGATATAGTCCCCTTTTTTAATCCCCGCCTTTTTTGCGGGCTCTTTCAAACCATCTGCGGTTTCCACATCGGAAAGTTTTAGCACATGAATACCGTCTGCATACAGCTTAATGCCAATGGTCTGGCCGCCCAAAACCACTTTTTTCGTTTCCGCCCCCGACACCGTTTCCTGCGCGGCGGATAAAACAACGAGGCGGGCAAAAGCCACGGCAAGAACGGCAAAACATAAAAACTTTTGCTTTACATATTTATTTTTCATTTTCCCACCTCACACTATTATGGTGAGCAAACGGCAGGAAAACATGCTGAAAAGTTTATGCTGAAAAACCTTTAAATTATTTTGTTTTTAAAGATTCCCAAAGCTCGACCGCTTTAAATTTATAAAAAACCGTTCCCTTTTTTGCGCAAATCAAATTGTATTCGTCTTTGGTTAAAATTTCTTTTAATTTTTCACGGTTGGTTACCTTTGCGGCGCCCTCGAAACAAAGGGGCGGATACATTACGCACCACCAGTTTTTGCCTTTTCCCTCGCCGAGAATAATTTTAAGTGCCAGATAATTTCCTTTCGGCAGACTGAAAGAACCGTACTGTTTTGTGGGAAAAGCACTCTCGCCGACCGAAACGGAAACCTTTTGACCGCAAAAATCCGAAACCTCGCGCAAAATTTGCGGCAGCAAATCATAAATTTTTTCAAGCGCGTCTTTGCGCGAAACGGCTTTTAATTCCTCTCCGTATCGCGCAAGCACAAAATCACGCACCGAAAGTTTTAGCGTCTGGTCCTCTTTTGAATCGCTGTTTGCAATAATATGCAGGCGGATAACCGAATCGGCAATTCTGCTTTGCGCCTGTTCGGCAGAAAAACAAATTAAAATGAAACAAAGCGCAGCGCCGCACGCAATCATTCTTTTCATAAACATTCCTCCAACGGTTTTTATATAAAAAGAATGCCCCGCATTTTCTGTTTTATACCTA
>CAKSHV010000220.1 GCA_934457515.1 uncultured Clostridia bacterium | reverse complement strand
TTGGAATGGCTTGCGGCAAACGGTTTTGACGCATGCTCTGCGACCGACCAGAATCCGCCCTCGTTCAGGTGCGAAACGTCAACAATCATGCCGAGTGTTTCCATTTTATTGACTGCTTTAAGTCCGAACGGCTTAAGGGGTTTTGTATCTTTATTTTCCATAACGCCGTAGGCAAATTCGTTTTCAAAATTCCAGGTAAGGGTCATCAGCCGCACGCCGAGCTTATAAAAATAATCGAGATTTTCGATTTTGCCCTCTAACGCTTCCCCGCCTTCAATGGTTAAAACTGCGCTGTTTAAGCCGCGTTTTTGATTATTCTCTATATCGGACTGGTTCTCGGCAAGGCAGATTCCATCCGTCTTTTCCACTTCATTTTTAAAGGCCGTAATCATATTTTTTGCATAGGAAAAAGGATTTTTAACGGTTGTTTGGTTTATGTAGGTTGCAAAAAACTGCGTAAAACACCGAAACGGAATTTTGTCCACCGACCAATGGCAGTCGTTAGAACCAATTGGCTTTTTGTCGATATAAACCGCGGTCGGCAAATCGCAGTGCAGGTCAAACACGTTATCGAACATGAAATCACTCCCCGAAAGCATTTTCTATGTGATTGATAGCCGTAATTTTTCGGCTCACCTTATCCATGTAAACCTCAACAACATCAAATCGCATACTTTCATTATATGCGTTTTTTAAGTAGGTTTTCGCAACGTTTATAATTTTCTTTTGCTTTTTGAAATCTACCGCCTGTGCGGCAAAACCGTAATCGGTTGAGGTTCTTGTTTTCACCTCAACAAAAACATACATGTCCTTTTCTTTTGCGATAATGTCAATCTCTCCGATTTGATTTCTATAGTTCATCTGAACAATTTTTAAGCCCTTTTTCTTTAAAAAGCGCGCAGCCTCCTGCTCGCCCGTACGCCCAATGATTTGCTTGAAAAACAGCATTTTAATATTCACCGCCGTTTTTTAAAATCTTTTTCAAAAAGGTCAGCCTGTGAATGGGCGAAACGCCGTGCTTTTCTATCATTTCATAGTGTAGCTTTGTCGGATACCCTTTGTGCTTGTCAAAGCCGTATTCGGGATATTTTTCGTGCATTTTCATCATATATCGGTCACGCGTCACTTTCGCCAAAATCGATGCCGCACCGATTGAATTGCATTTCGCATCGCCTTTTACAATGCATTCATGCGGCAAATTCATGTTTTTAATGCGGTTGCCGTCAATTAAAACCATGTCGGGCGTTGTTGTTAATTTTTCAGCTGCCTCGTTCATCGCCTGAAAAGTAGCATTTAAAATGTTAATTTCATCGATTGTCTTTTCGTCTGCCATGCAAATGGCATAGCATTCCGCCTCGCGAATGATTTTTTCATAAAGTTCCTCGCGCTTTTTTTCGGATAGTTTTTTAGAATCATTTACGCCCTCTATAAAACTTCCTTTTTTTAAAACAACAGCCGCCGCACAGACAGGACCTGCCAAAGGGCCGCGTCCCGCCTCGTCAACGCCTGCAATATAGTTTATTCCGCTGTCAAAAAGTTCCTGTTCAATTTCATACATGGTTTTATCCCTGTTCTTTCATATCTTCTGGCAGTTCAAGCGTGATTTTTCCAAGCTTTGCCGCGCGGAATTCGTCTAAAACAAGCGAAGCTGCTTTGTGCAAATCAATCTCCCCGCCGCTGATGACGCAGCCTCTCTTTTTTCCGATGGCAGTCAGCAAATCATAGCCGTTTTCGGAAATTTCATCTAATTTATAGCGCACTTTCAGCGCCTCGCCGTAGTGCTTTGCCAAAAGGGTGCAAAGGGATGCGCCGAGCTCTTCCACGTCTAAAATTTCGTCTTTCACAGCGCCGGTAAACGCCAAATGAAACGCAATGGTTTCGTCCTCAAATTTTGGCCACAAAATGCCGGGCGTGTCCAAAAGCTGAAGAGATTTGTCCACCGTGATCCACTGCTTTCCTTTTGTAACGCCGGGACGGTCGCCCGTTTTCGTGCTGCCTTTGCCCGAAATTTTATTGATAAAAGAGGATTTTCCAACGTTCGGAACGCCGACAATTAAGGCTTTCACGCCCCGTCCGACCATTCCTTTTTCTTTTTGGCGCTTGATGGTTTCTGCCAAAATTTCATTTGTTTTTTGCTTTAACTGTTTAAGCCCGGCACCCGTCTGCGCACAGACAGGAATAACCGCAACAGACTTTTTTTTGTAGTATTCCACCCATTTTTCGGTAGCCGAAGCGTCTGCCAAATCCGACTTGTTCAAGAGAACAATTTTGGGTTTGCCGCCCGTTAATCGGTCCACATCGGGATTTTTGCTCGAGTACGGAATTCGGGCGTCTAACAGCTCGTAAACAATATCAACCAGCCGAACGTCTTCTTCAATCTGCCGCTCGGTTTTTTTCATGTGCCCGGGAAACCACTGAATATTCATTTAATGCGTAACTCCCCTTTCGCGCATTTTTTACTGTTCGTTTTTATAAACCGATCCGAAATCGGTAAATGGGAACAAACGAATGGTTGCTTTTCCCATAATATCTTCGTCCATAACCTGACCGACGCTTGAAAAACGGCTGTCTGTGCTGTTGTTTCGGTTATCGCCCAAAACAAACACGCAGTCTTTATCAACTGTCAGCGGGAAAATCATATCACCGCTGCGCGCAATCGGTTCTAAAATATATTTTTCGTCCAAAATTTCACCGTTTACTTTAACGGTGTGCAAATTAAAATCAATATCCACTGTGTCGCCTTCAACCGCGATGATACGCTTTATATAAGGCTTTTTTCCTGCCTGTTGGAGCACGATAATGTCCCCGCGCTGCGGCTGATAACCTAAGCGCCAAACAACCAATCGGTCGCCGTTATTTAAGGTCGGCATCATTGATTCGCCGTCTACCAGTGCAATTGTAAAAATAAACGATTTAATCAGCATTGCAATGGCAAATGC
>CAKSHV010000219.1 GCA_934457515.1 uncultured Clostridia bacterium | reverse complement strand
CGCATAACCGTGTCGCAGAGGGCAGACGCCGCACTTTGGAGTCCCGCGGCAAATTTTAAGTTTTCCTGCCAGTTCGGGTGGTCTAAGCCGCCCGCGTTGGTGCCGACCACCAGCATCAGCTGCGCCACCTTTTGTCCGTTGTAATCGGTTGCGATTTTCACTTTTGTACCGTCCTCTTTTACGATGCCGTCGCGGTGCAAATCAAAAATAATTTCGATGGACGGATAAGTTTTTAAATACCACTCGACGGTTTTTAAGCTGTTTACATACGAGCCGTTGTAATTCGGATAGTCGTGCTGTGTGGTGTCGTGCAGCACGTTAAATCCGCGCTTTGTCAGGCTTTCGGCAAACACATTGCCCACTGCAACCATGTTTTTTTGGTTGTCGGTCGTGCGGTTGTCACAGTCGGCAAACGCCTCGGTCGCATGGGTGTGCAGAATTAAAATCTGCGGTTTGTCCTTATTCTTTTTCGGCGGTGCGTAGCCTTGCATAAGGGAAGAAAGGTCAAGGGCGTATTGGGTATGATTTTTCACCGAAACGTTTTTATAATCGGGCAGGGACTCCTTTTTATAAGTGATTTGCGTTTCCTCGATTTTTGCCGTTTCCGTATCGGGCGTGCCTTCTTCGATTTGTATTTTGGGCGAAATCGCGGCACGGATTTTTTCGGGCGCGGTAAGCGTGTCCGCCGCAAAGGAAAATAGGTCGGAGTATCCGAGCGAGGCGGGATATGCCGCATAGCCAAGCCCCAAACAAAAGTCGGCAGACAGGTGCGGCAGCGCAAATGAAAAGGCGGATATAAATAAAAAAGTCAGCACAAGTAAAATCAGGGTGCATGCGCGATTGGTTCTGTTCATTTTAAATCTTCATTCCTCCTGCAGTTACCTTAATAAAGTGTATGCGGGAGAACAAAAATTATCCTATATATTGCTCAATTTCGTCAAGGGGAATGCCGTGCAGCGCCGTGTTAATGCCGGCAGACACAATGTTTACCATTTGGGTGACCAGTTTGTCAATGTCTTTGGGCGTTACGATTAAATTGCCGATGTTTTGGGACAGGGAATGCTTGATTTTGGAAAAGGTTTCGTCATTTGCCGCAAAGGGGGAGCTTTCAATGCGGGTTACCGCGTCGAACGCAAGGGTTGCGGCGTCGACCACCATGGGCACACCGATGGACACAACCGGAACGCCTAAGGTGTGCTCGTCAAGAGCATCACGGGTGTTTCCGATTCCCGAGCCCGGGCTTATGCCGGTGTTTGAAAGCTGAATGGTTGTGCTTATGCGGTCCATGCTCCTTGAGGCAAGCGAATCGATTAAAATAACGGCTTTGGGGTGTGCGCGGGAGATAATGCCTTTCACGATTTCAGCCGTTTCCATGCCGGTTATGCCCATAACCCCGGGCGTTATGCCCGAAACAGACCCCAAATCTTTCACAGCCTCGGGCGCAAGGCGCTTTAGGTGCTTTGTGATAACCAGCCTGTCGGTTACCCTTGCGCCCAACGCGTCGGGCGTTATGCTGCGGTTTCCAAGCCCCACAACCAAAATATCATCGGTCGGCTCGCACTGCAAAAGGGACAAAAGCCTCTCTTTTAACTCCAAGCTGCCGACGGTGAAAAACGCGTGCCCGTATTCTTTAAATTTCGGCATTTCGATGGTGATATAGGTGCCGATTTCCTTGCCGAGTGCCTGTTTTCCGTGTTCGTTTAAAATTTCAACGGTGGTTACGGTCAAGCCGTCTTTTTCTTCTGTCCTGGCTTTCACGCCCTCGATTTCGGTCACGCTGCCCGCGCTTTCGTGGTACATTTCCTTGGCTTCCAAAGCCAAATCGGTTCGAATCATTTTGCAAAACCTCCAAAATAAAAACTGCTGTTAGTTTTTGCCCAACAACAGTTTTTTATTCTGCATTTTTTGCTTACTTGCTTGTGTTCCAAATAATAACGCGCACTCTGCCGCCGTTACTTAGGTTTCCGTTGTAGTAAACTTCGCATGTTCCGCTCGACATATCCAAATCCTCAAGCGAAATTAAATTGTAGGTGTAAGAATTGTCATTCGGGTGCTTGTAAACCGCAACATTGTCGCCAAGCGCATATTTTTCGCCCGATGCGGTGTAAGCATAACGGTCATCAATTCTTGTCACGGTTTTTGAAACCTTGCGCAGCTTGGAAAGAGAAGAAACGGAGTTGTTTTTCACAAGTCCCTGCACCGCGTTGCCAACGCTCATCTGCAAAACAATCGGGCCGTTATACTGCATGGCCGCACCGCCGATATTTATGGTGTACGAGCCCATAGAGGTCATGCCGCCGGTGGTGTTTACGTCGGTTGTAACGCCGTAGGCATAGCCGTCACCCGTCACATCGTTTAAAAACATGCGGTCAATTCGTCCGTTTTCGTCATACGTTAAGCAAATAATGTCCGAACGGGAAAGCTCTGCGCCATCCAATCGCTGCGGATAAACCGTAACAAAATCGGGGGAGAGCGAAACATCATTATAAGCCATAACGTCTAAAATCTTCACGTTTTCCGAAACGGTGCTGTTGTCCAGCGTAAGCATTTTATAGTTAAACACGCCGCTTATTTTCGAGCTGTTCTGTGCAACCGAGGAAAGGGTCGCCTTGCCGTTATTAATCTTTGCAAGCACCACTTTATTTTTGAGAAGGTCGTAGTTGCGGTCGGTCCGAAGCTCCAGCGCTGTGCCGTCTGCCGTTACGATTTTTGCATAGTATGCCGATTCACTGTTGCCCGAGGCGGAAGTGAATTGTTTTGTGCCCGTTTCGGTTAAAAAGCCGTATTGTGCATTGTCCGTGCCGTCGGTTACCACATCTGCAATCTCGCCGTTTCTGCCCAAAAGAACGGTAATGGTGTCGCCCAATTTGCAGCTGCCGTTGGAAGAAAGCTTGTTAAATGCCGAAACGCCTTCGATGGCATAGCTGCTGCCCGCAACCGTAATGC
>CAKSHV010000218.1 GCA_934457515.1 uncultured Clostridia bacterium | reverse complement strand
CTCATAGCCCTCTTCATCCGCAAGCTTTTTCAGTGCGCCGCGTGCCTTGTCGGTGGTTGCGTAAATACGCTTGCAAGCCTCTGCTTTGCCATACTTTTTCTCCAGCATTTCGCGGAAGAAACGGAATGCAACCGCAGGCTCTGTGGTGGTGCCGGATTTTGAAATAACGTTTACGGAAAAATCTTTGCCGTCAATAGCTTCCATCAGTTCGCAAAGATAGGTCGAAGAAATGGAGTTGCCCGCAAACAAAATCAGCGGCGCGTTTCTCTTTTCTTTCGTCAAAAGGTTGCCAAAGCAGTTACCGAGCATTTCAACAGCCGCTTTCGCACCGAGGTACGAACCGCCGATACCGATAACAACCAAAACTTCGCTGTCGTTTCTGATTTTCTCGGCAGCCTTTTTAATTCTTGCAAATTCCTCTTTGTCATAGTCCTTCGGCAGGTTAATCCAGCCCAAGAAATCGTTTCCCGCGCCCGTTCCCTCGTGCAGGGCTTTGTGTGCGGTTTTCACCTGTTCTTTTAAATTCTCGATTTCGTGTGCTTTCACAGCCCACTTTGCATGACCCAAATCCAGTTTTAACATAATGATCTCCATTCCGCCGCCCCGCATCGGCATAAATAGTAATAAAGATCTCTTATCGCAGGGTAAGGAATGATAAGAGATTATTGCGCCCATGTGCGTTTCCGAACAAAGTTCTAAAAATTTCGCACGGGCTTTTCAACCCCGCCGGAGACTAACGTGAAATAAACTTTCGCGTTATATCCTCCTTTAATGATTGGTTCTCGTAACTTCAAACACGCCTGATATTTTTTTCAGTTTGTTAATCACGTTTTCCAGCTGACCGCCGTGGGTAATCACAACCGAAATTTCAATAATGCAAACGTTTTCTTTTGTCACTCTGGCGTTAACCGCCGTTGTGGCAACTTTCAAATTGGAAAGCTCTGCCATGGCCTCGAATAACAAGCCGTTCCTGTCCATGGCAGTCACGCGCAGGTCTACCATATAAGAAGCGTCCTCCGCATTGTCCTCCCACATAACCTCAATTAAGCGGCTTTTCTCCTCGTCGGTCGCATTGATAACGTTCAGGCAGTCCGCACGGTGCACCGAAACGCCTCTGCCGCGCGTGATGTAGCCGACAATTTCATCTCCCGGCACCGGGTTGCAGCAGCGGGACAAACGCACCAGGCAGTTGTCAATGTCCTTAACAATAATGCCGTTTCCGCTTCCCTTTTTCCGATTTTTCTTGGGCGTATCCTGGGGCGGCGCCGTTATCATAACCGGCTCTGCAGCGGGCTCTGCCAGTTTTTCCAGCTCTTCTTTCAGTCTGCGGATGATTTTCTGCGACAGCGGTCCTTCAAAACCGATGGTGGCATACATATCGTCCATAGACTTAATGCCGAACTTTTTCATCACCGATTCGGCAAATTTTTCTTTAAATTCATTCATATTCGAAAGCTCGCGGCGGCGGATTTCCTTGTCCACCAAATCCTTGCCCTTTTGAATATGCTCATCTCTGTAGTTTGCCTTAAACCACTGATTGATTTTGCTGCGCGCCGCGGAGGTTTTTACGATTTTCAGCCAGTCACGGCTGGGTCCTTTCGCTGTCGGAACGGTTAAAATCTCCACAATATCGCCGTTTTGCAAAACCTGGTCGATGGTTGCGATTTTGCCGTTGATTTTGGCGCCCACCATTTTGTTGCCGATGGCGCTGTGAATCGAATAGGCAAAATCAATGGGGCACGCGCCCGCCGGCAGACTTATAACCTTGCCTTTCGGCGTAAACACAAACACCTCGTCCGAGAACATGTCGATTTTTAAACTCTTCATGAACTCCTCGGTGTCGGACAGGCCGCTTTGAATGTCCAGCATCTGCCGAATCCATTCTAACTTGCTGTCCATGCTGCTTGCGCCGGCTTTTCCCTCTTTATATTTCCAGTGTGCCGCGATACCGTATTCAGCCGTTTTGTGCATCTCCCAGGTGCGAATCTGCACCTCGAACGGATAACCGTTCGAACCCAAAACCGTGGTGTGCAGCGACTGATACATGTTCGGTTTCGGCATTGCAATATAGTCTTTAAATCTGCCGGGAATCGGCTTATACATTTCGTGCACCGTTCCCAAAACCGCATAGCACTCGGTAATGGAGTCCACAATCACACGCACGGCAAACAAATCGTAAATCTCGTCAATGCTCTTGTTCTGACCGTACATTTTGCGGAAAATGCTGTAAAAATGCTTTGCCCTGCCCTCAATGTGTGCGTCAATGCCGTTCTGCTCTTTGATTTTATCCGAAATTTCCTTGATAACATCTGCAATAAAACGGTCGCGCTCACTCTTTTTCTGATTGATGCTTTCGTTGATTTCACGGAACGCCACAGGATCTAAATATTTTAAAGACAAATCCTCTAATTCCCACTTGATTTTTGAAATACCGAGTCTGTGCGCAAGAGGCGCATACACGTCAAGGGTTTCTTTTGCTTTTTCGCGCTGCTTTTCCTCCGGCATGCTCTTTAAGGTGCGCATGTTGTGCAGGCGGTCCGCCAGTTTAATAATGATAACGCGCACGTCCGACGCCATGGCAAGAAACATTTTTCTTAAATTCTCCACCTGTTGCTGTTCCTTGCTGGAAAACGGAATTTTGGCAAGCTTTGTAACGCCCTCGACCAGCATCGCCACATCCTCGCCGAACTTTTCTTTTATATCGTCATAGCTTTTCGGCGTGTCCTCCACCACATCGTGCAGAAATCCCGCCGCAATGGACTCGCAGTCCATGTTTAAAGCAACCAGAATTTTTGCCACTTCAAAGGGGTGCGTGAAATTCGGCTCGCCGGACTTTCTTTTTTGGTCCTTGTGTGCAGCCTTCGCCTCTTCATATGCGCCTTCCAACAGTTTAACATCGGGGTTCGGGTTGTATTTTTTAACCTCGTCAATCAGTTCTTTTAACTGCGTGTCCATCTTCTCACCTACCTTA
>CAKSHV010000217.1 GCA_934457515.1 uncultured Clostridia bacterium | reverse complement strand
ACACCGTCAACAAACGAAATTCCGGACGCGGTTGAAAAGTATTTGCAGCACTATGATGCGGTTCTGCTTGCAAACCACGGTGCGCTTTCCTATTCCGATTCGCTTTTAAATGCATATCACAAAATGGAATCTTTGGAATTTTATGCAGAGCTTTTGTTTAAGTCCAAACAGCTCGGCGGACCGAAAGAACTCTCGCACGACCAGGTAATGCGCCTGTATGAAATCAGAAGAAAGTTCGGTCTTTCGGGCAAACATCCGGCAGACTTGTGCCCCAACGCAAAAGCAGGCAAGGCAAGCTGCCATTCCTGCGGTGCATGCGGTACGGAAAGCAACTCGGCAGACGCGGATTTGGTTGCTGAAATCACAAAGCAGGTATTAAAACAGCTCGGCAAATAATCTTTATACTGCGCAGTGCAGTGCACTCTTTGAGTAATTTTTAAATATTCAGCGCAAAAACCAATTCTTACATATAAGAAAGGAAACGGTCATGCAGGAAAAAGAAATATCCGCTGCTGTGGCAAGGGTTTTGCAATCGCTTTCCGACATGAAAATGACCCTTTCCCTGGCACAGAAAATCACCAAGGCAGTTTTAGAGGAAGCGGAAAGAAAAGGCGTAAATGCGGTCGTTGCCATCTCAAACGAGGGTGCACGCCCCGTTTCGGTGCAGGCAATGGACGGTTCGTTCATCGCAAGCTATGACATTGCACTAAACAAAGCCTACACCTCCGCCGCCTTAAAAATGTCTACCAAAGAACTGAAAACCCTCTCCGCTCCGGGCGGACCGCTTTACGGCGTGCAAAACACCAACGGCGGGCAAATTGTTATCTTCGGCGGCGGCGAACCCCTTTTCTGTAACGGAAAAGTCATCGGCGCCTTAGGCGTCAGCGGCGGCACTGAAGAACAGGATACCGCTCTTGCGGCATTCGGAAAAGACTTCTTTATAAAGGAGCTTTCCAAATGACCGGCAACGAAACCTATCCCGCGGGGCTCACGGTTCTGGATGCGGAAAACCCCCGGCTTTTAGCCTATACGCTGATTGAAAAAGGCGGCTATCTTTTATCCGAAAAGCAGGAAAACATATTGTTTTCCGCTTGCGAAAAGAAACCGCTCACATTCAAAACAGCACTTTTAAAAATCGGCGCGGTTACCGCAACTCAACCGACATATTTCATTCTGCAAACGTGGGATGAAAGCTATAAATCAAAACAATTCAGTGTGCAGGTTGTCGGCATACGAAAAACAACGGACAGGAGAATGACTATGGATATGAATGAAGACAAAATTCAAGAAATTGTGAAGCAAGTTCTGTCCCGGATGGACGGCGCGTCCGCCCCTTCCGCAGCAAAGGCGCCTTCGGCAATCCCGAAAACAAGCCGCGCTGCCATGCTCACCAAATTAGAGCACTACGAAATTAAGGAATTTCCCATTCCCGAAATCGGCGATGACGATATTTTGGTTAAAGTGGAAGGCTGCGGCATCTGCGGAACAGACGCTCACGAGTTCAAAAGAGACCCATTCGGCTTAATTCCTTTGGTTTTGGGTCATGAAGGAACGGGCGAGGTTGTCAAAATCGGCAAAAACGTAAAAAAAGACAGTGCGGGCAAACCGCTCGGTATCGGCGATAAAGTCGTTACCTGCATGATTTTTAAAGACAATCCGGACATTACCATGTTTGACTTAAACAAACAAAACGTCGGCGGCGCAGACGTATACGGTCTGCTTCCCGATGACGATATTCACTTAAACGGCTGGTTTGCGGACTATTTGGTCGTACGCAAAGGCTCCACGATTTTCAACGTCAGTGATTTAAGCCTTGATCTCCGCATTTTAATCGAGCCCTGCGCCGTTTTGGTTCACGCGGTAGAACGTGCCAAAACAACGGGGATTTTACGGTTCAACAGCCGTGTTGCCGTTCAGGGCTGCGGTCCTATCGGACTCATTTGCATTGCGGTTCTGCGCACAATGGGCATTGAAAACATTGTTGCGGTGGACGGCGAAGACAAGCGCTTATCGTTTGCCAAAGAAATGGGTGCGGGCGCAACCGTAAACTTTAAGGAATACAAAGGCATTGAAGCTCTTGCCGGCGCCGTTAAAGAAGCATTCGGCGGCTACGAGGCAGACTTTGCGTTCCAGTGCACAGGCTCCCCTGTTGCACACAGCAACATCTACAAATTTATTCGCAACGGCGGCGGTCTTTGCGAGCTTGGTTTCTTCATCAACGGTGGAGATGCAACCATCAACCCGCATTTCGATATTTGTGCAAAGGAAATCACAACGGTCGGTTCGTGGGTATACACCCTGCGCGATTACGCAACCACCTTTGATTTCTTAAAGCGGGCAAAGGGCATCGGTCTTCCGATGGAAAAATTAATCACCCACAAATTCCCGCTTTCCGAAATTAACAAAGCGCACGAAACCAACCTGAAAATGGAAGGCTTGAAAATTGCAATTATCAATGAATAACGGAGGAATGAAAAATGGCTTTAGAAGCATTAGGCATGATTGAAACAAGAGGTTTAACCGCAGCAATCGAAGCAGCGGACGCAATGGTGAAAGCAGCAGAGGTTGTTCTCATCGGCACAGAAAAAATCGGTTCCGGTTTGGTAAGCGTTATGGTTCGCGGCGATGTTGGTGCCGTTAAAGCAGCAACCGAAGCGGGCGCGGCAAACGCACAGCGTCTCGGCGAATTGGTTGCCGTTCACGTAATCCCCAGACCCCACGCAGATGTGGAAAAAATTCTGCCCAAATTTTAATCAGGCGGTGATTTGAAATGGCAACAAAAAAAGCAACAGCAAAGGCCCCGAAAGAGGCTCAAAATAAAGCAGTAAATGAAATTAAGGAGGAAAAGAAAATGTCATTGGAAGCATTAGGTATGGTAGAAACAAGAGGTTTGGTTGCTGCAATCGAAGCAGCAGACGCAATGTTAAAAGCTGCAAACGTTCAGTTAATCGGCACAGAAAAAATCGGTTCCGGTTTGGTAAGCGTTATGGTTCGCGGCGATGTCGGCGCAGTTAAGGCTGCTGTTGAAGCAGGTAACGCATCTGCTCAGAAG
>CAKSHV010000216.1 GCA_934457515.1 uncultured Clostridia bacterium | reverse complement strand
GTTGCAATAACGAGCGATAAAGACTTTTCCGGTCCGGGCGAAAGTGAGTTGATTGCGGCAATGAACAAATACGGCGTTGGCGAAAAAACGGAAATTCAAACGCCGACAAATAAATTGGGCAAGGCAGTTTTACTGTACCTCGGAAGCGCCAAGGCATTTGCTGCGGGAAAAGAAACAAAAGTAGATGCGGATAACGATGCGGTTGTTCCCTTTACCGAAAACGACAGAACTTTGGTTCCCGTTCGGTTCATTGCCGAAAGTTTCGGCGCAAAAGTGGATTGGAACGAGCAGACGCAGACTGTTTTGATGACGGTCGGCAGCAAAACCATTTCTATGGTTTTAGGTGAAAGCAAAATGACGGTGAACAGCAAAGAGGTTGCGCTTGACGCACCGGCGAACACCTATAACGACAGAACATTTATTCCGCTTCGCGCCATGGCGGAGGCAATCGGCAAAAATGTGTTCTGGGATGACCGTGGACTGATTATTATTTCGGACGTAACGTTTGATGCAACCATGGACAAAGATTTGATTGACAGCGCGGTTGCGGCGTTCGGCGGCAAGGTGCTTGACTTTGCGGTTGTGGACGAAGACCTTTCGGGTTACCAAGGCACGGTCGGCGAAAACGACTATAAATTAGATTATTTCAACGCGTCGGAATTCAATGAGCGCGATGGCATGATTAATATCATCACAAAGCTGAAAAACGGCGAAAAAGTAACCGTCGGATTCTTGGGCGGCAGCATTACCATGCAGGACGGCTGGCGCGGCAAGACCCTCGAATGGCTGAAAAATCAGTATAAAAATGCCGAAATTAACGAAGTTGACGTGTCTTTAAGCGGCACGGGCGCAGACCTTGCGGTTTGCCGCACCGACGACGAAATTGTGGCACACAATCCCGATTTGGTGTTTGTGGAATACGCGGTAAACGGCGGAACCGAGCAGAATATGGAGGGCATTGTCCGCAAAATCTGGAAAAACAATCCCAAAACGGACATCTGCTTTGTGTACACCATTACAACCGCGATGCTTCCGATGTATCAGGCGGGCGGGCTGCCCACCGTTGCAAAATCCTTTGAAAACGTGGCAAATTACTACGGTGTTCCCTCGGTTGCATTCGGATTCCAGATTGCGGATTTGTATACCAAAGGCGAGCTGACGCCAAAAGCAGCTTCTCCCGAGGCGGGCAAAATTCTGTTCTCGAACGACGGAACGCACCCGACCATGGACGGCTCGATTTTATACGCGGGCGCGGTTGCCAGAAGCATTGCAACCATGGACAAGCACACTGCAAAAGAAGAATTTGTGCACGAGCTGAAAGCGCCTTTGCATGAGGATAACTGGGAAAACGCAAAGCGTGTTTCGTATGATAAAGCAACGTTTTCGGGTGACTGGAAAGAGTATACTGCGGAAAACGGCGGCTACGGCGCGGATTTTCCGTACACGGGCGGCTATCTGCCTACACTTGTGAAACTGTTTCCGAAAATGATGGGCACCAAAACGGCGGGCTCTTCCTTTACAGTGAAATTCACCGGCACAACGGTTGGATTCTTTGACATCGGCGGCACTTTTGCGGGGCAGATTTTAGCCTCGGTTGACGGCGGCGAACCGATTGTTCTGAACCGCCACACGCCTTACAGTTCACGGCTTCGCCATCAGTATGTGTTCATTCCCGAACAGCCGTACGGCGAGCATACGGTAACATTTACGTTAGATTCCAACAAGCCCGACAAGTCGGCAATGAGCGATTATGCGCAGAACAAAGCCGAGTATGACAAAAACGAATTTTATTTCGGTTCGATTTTGGTTGTCGGCGAAATTCAATAATAACAAAAGCGGCGATTTTTTGTAATCGCCGCTTTTTTTATGCGCAGCCGCCGGACATGGCGGTTTTCTTTTTTTATTGCTTTTTAAACACCAAATGCCCGTCCTCAACAACGGCGTATTCGCCGTCCTCGAACAAAGTAACTTCTCGTCCGTTTACAGACTTTATGGTTTTCGGCGAAATGAATTTGTCCGTTCTGCCGATTGCCGCAAACCCGTCCGAAATCGGGGCAAAAATGTATAATTTATAATCGTTTGCGGTAGGGAGGGAGAGGGAAAACGCCTCATTTTTATTAACAATTTTTAAAGTTTTGGAAAAATGCTCGTACACCGCAAAGCCTTCGCCTTTCAGTCCGAAAACTTCGGACGGCGAAACAGTGCCGCCAACCGCTTTTCCCTCTTTATTTAAGTTAAACACCGCCATAACGCCGTGCGCACCGCATTTGTTTTGCAGCTTGAACAGGTTTTCGGATTCAAGCGGGTCACGCGTTAAGCAGTCCGCCGTCGGCACGGCAGGTCGGTCGCACCGCAGAATTTTTCCGTCTGAGAGAATAAGCGGGTCCAAAATTTCCTTTCGGCTTCTTTCGAGCATGTCGCTTATGTAAATCGGACCGCCGCTTATTGCGCGGAGCAGGCTGTTTTTCTCCGCCTGTCCGTCGTCTGTCCACCACATATCCCAGTCGCAAAAGTAAAGCCCGCCCTGAATTAAACCGTTGTAAGCGCAGCTTACAATATGCTTTAAAAACCATGCCGCGTTTTCAGGCTGAAAATCATCGCTGCACCGCGAAATTGCGCTGTTTTTGCGGTTCCACATGTCCTCGCTTGCCATACCCATGCAGTTAATCACATTGCCTTTAAAATTCTTTTCAACTGAATCTTCCATGCCGGCGTGATATTCTCTTGCCGCAGTGCCCACCGAGATGAGATTTTTATAATAATTCGGAATCAGCCCGCTTTGGTTGTCGATTTTCACGAAATCCGCACCGCAGGATTTAAAATAGGTGTGCAGCCTGTCATAGAACAAAAACGCCTTGTCTTGGTGCCAATCGTGCACAAATCTGCCGTTTTTCGATTGAATCAGGCAGTCCTTGTACTCTTTAAACGCCTCGCCGTGCGGGTCAATGCCTGCCCAGTAACCGGTTGTAGGGTGCCACATGCCAACCTTTAATCCCTTGTCCTTTATTTTTTGGATTGCGCCCTTTAAACCGTTCGGAAACCGCTTTGGGTCGGCGTGAAACGACCATAGT
>CAKSHV010000215.1 GCA_934457515.1 uncultured Clostridia bacterium | reverse complement strand
GTACAAATCCGATCCGCCGAATATTCCTTTTTCAGCTCCCACAGCAAAAAGTCGCGGAATATGGGCCAAAACTGAAACCGACCATCCTCTTTCCTATAAATCATACCCGTGTTTTGCATAATATAAGCCAAATGCTCGCCCGCATGGCTGTCTCCGCTTGCAATTTTTGCAAGGTCGGTTTCAAATCCGTCAAAAATGGAAAGCGTCATTAAAAAGCGGCGCATGGACACATCAAAACGGTTGAAAATCGAGTCCTCGTAATACAGATACAGCTCGGACACAACCTCATCAATCAGCTTTTCATCATATTCACTGCCGTCTTTCATGTGCCGCGCAACCAGTGTGTGCGCCAATGGATATCCCTGTCCGTCACGGAAAATCTCGCTTAGTTCCTCCTCCGAAAGGGGAATACCCGCCTTTTCAAAGAAATCCGCCGTTTCATTGCGGTCAAAGAACATTTCATCCGTTTTCACCGAAACCAAAAGGCCTGAAATCTGAAACGGAATCAGCCAGCCGGGCAGTTTTGTGCGCGACAACAGCACAAAGCGGATCTGCGGATTCTCGCGAATCAGTGCAACCAGCCTTGCATGCGCCGCCTCGTCATGAATCATCTGCAAATCATCGATTAAAATAAAGCCTTTCCGAACCGACGGCACATCCTGCAGTTCAAACTCTTTCGGCGTAATTTCAAGCACCGCCTTGCCCTTTAAAAGCTCATGTGCAACCGTCGTTTTTCCGAATCCGCACGGCGCGGAGAAAAACATCACCCGTCCGTCTTTTTCAAATGTACGAAATTTTTCCGCAATTTTCGGCTTAATCGTAACCCTATTCTGCAAATTTTTTCCGCCTTTCTTTCTCGTTTTCATGCCAAAGCATACCTATATGGCATGCTTTCATCCCTATTTTACCCTATTTTACCACAAAAGCCCTCCTCTGTCATCCATCCAAAGTATGATTTTTATAAAATTTTATAAAAAAAAACGCTGTTCCGAACGGAACAGCGGGCTAAAATTTTAAAATGTACTGTTAGTTGTTCATAAAACGCGTAAGAAACGCCTGTGTTTCGGGACGTTTCGGATTTGTAAAGATTTCCCGGGGTGTGCCCTCTTCGCAAATCACACCGTCCTGCATAAACACAACATGATTGGAGACATCGCGTGCAAACGCCATTTCATGCGTTACAATCAGCATGGTTAAGCCCTCGCTTGCAATGTTTTTAATAACCTCCAGCACCTCGCCTACCATCTGCGGGTCAAGCGCCGAGGTCGGCTCGTCAAACAAAATAACGTCCGGCTTCATGGCAAGCGCGCGGGCAATTGCCACTCTCTGCTTCTGTCCGCCCGAAAGCTGGCGCGGCTTTGCGTTGATATAAGGCGCCATGCCGACTTTTTCCAAATACAGCATTGCCTCTTTTTTCGCCGTTTCCTTGTCGGTCTTTAACACTTTCATCTGCCCGATCATGCAGTTTTTCAAAACCGTCATGTTCTCAAACAGATTAAAACTCTGAAACACCATTTCCACCTTTGCGCGGTACGCGGGAATATTTTTGGTTTCCAAAATGTTCTGTCCGTTGTAAATAATTTCGCCGCCCGTCGGCTCTTCCAAAAGGTTAATGCAGCGGAGCATGGTAGATTTGCCCGAACCGGAGGAACCGATAATACATGTAACGTCGCCGCGGTTTACCGAAAAGTTAATGTCTTTCAAAACCTCGTTTTCGCCAAAGCTCTTTTTAAGGCCTTTCACTTCAAGCACTTTTGTATTTGCCTCTGCCATTACATTCCCTCCTTTGCGGTAAAGCTTTCGTCCGGCATGGTTGAAGAGTGATGAATCATGTAAGACGACGGACCGTCAATCTTATGTTCAATATACTTCAAAATGCGCGTAATGCTGAACGTTAAAACAAAATAAATCACGCAGGCAACCACATAGGTTTCAAAGATTGCCCAGGTCATTTTTGAAATCTTGGTTGTAAAGAAATACAGCTCAGTAACGCCGATAACGTTTAAAACCGAAGTATCCTTAATGTTAATGACAAATTCGTTGCTGATTGCGGGCAGAATGTTTCGCATTGCCTGCGGCACAACAACATGCACCATGGTCTGCCAGTGGTTCATACCGATTGAATACGCGCCCTCGAACTGACCTTTGTCGATAGAAATAATACCGCCGCGCACGATTTCCGCCATATATGCGCCCGTGTTGATGGACACAATGAAAATACCCGCCGGAATCAGCGGCAGCGTTAATCCGTCGTTCATAAACGCATAGCCCCAGAAAATAACCATGGACTGAACCATCATCGGCGTGCCGCGGAATATTTCAACATAGATGCTGATAATTGCATTCACAACTTTCAAAAATCCGCGCAAAACAGGATTTTTGGAAACCGGAATGGTTCGGATTATGCCGGTTATCAAACCGATAACCAAGCCGATGCAGGTGCCGACCAGCGCGATAAGCATGGTGTAGCCGATACCCTGCAGAAAATAACCGTGGTATTTCACCACGATGTCTAAAACTTCACTGAAAAATTTCGCCATATTTTTTCCCTGCCATAATTAAAAATTGTTGTATGCTCCGTGCGGAAAAACGCACGAACCCCGCCGCAAAGTTTTTGCGGCGGGATTAAATTTAAATCTTGCTTACTCTTCTTCGGTAGGCGCAATTTTAACCATGTCGTTCATGAGTGTTTTCTGCGCGTCTGTATCCAAAGTCTTTAATGCATTGTTAATCTCGGCAACAAGTGCAGAGCCTTTTTTAACGCCGACTGCAATGCTTACATCGTCATCGCTAACTTTAAAGCCCGTGTCGTTGTTCACAAGCGGAATGTAGTCATAAGCGGGGTCTAAGCAAACTGCCATCGCCGTCGGTTCTTCGGCAACATAGCCGTCAATCGTGCCCGCACCGAGCGCGATAAACATGGTCGAAAAGTCCGAAAGTTCGCTAACCTTTGCTTCGGTCTGCGAAGAAAGTGCAGTCAAATGGAATGTGCCGGACTGTGCCGCAATTTTTTTGTCTTTCAAATCTGCAATGGTCTTTACGTTGTTTAACTTGTCCTTCTTCTTAACGATAACCAAGTTTGATGTGAAGTAGTTATC
>CAKSHV010000214.1 GCA_934457515.1 uncultured Clostridia bacterium | reverse complement strand
ACTTTATAAAATACTACCTTTGTTTTTCCGTTTTCAATCGATGTGCTGTCGGTCGGTGCGTTCTGCTCTTTTGCATAGCGCGGGAACGACGGCATATCGGGGGCATAGGCCGTATACGGCATTGCAACCTTGCATACTTCATCATAGCTTTCGGACGGAATGTAGTTTAAATCTTTTGTAATCATAATTGCATCCCATCTTGCATAGAAACCGGAGGTGTCATACACATAGAGTTTATTGTCGCCTTTCGGGAGCTCAACCGTTCCGCCGGTTGCCCAGAAATAGCCCGTTTTGCCGTGTGTGCCGAATTTTTGCGCAATCATGGGCTGATCATTAAATCCCACATTAAAGAATCGGTCGCCCGGCTGATTGGTTGCAAAGTCTTTGGAACGAACCCAAACCTTGTATGTGCCGCCCTGTGCCAGCGTGAACTCTGCAACAGCGGGTTTGGTGTTCGATGCGTCTGCATCGTCAATTTTTGCGTCGGCTTTTGCAGGGGATGTGCCGCGGAGCGCCTCGCCTTTAAACGCGCCCTCTGCGCCTGCCTCCATAATCCATGTGCCTGCGTCGGTAATGGATTTTTGCGTAAACAGAATTGTTTCCTGCGGGATTGCCGCACGGATAACGACTGTCTGCGAATCTTCTAACCATTTTACCGTTGCCCCCAATGTTTCGGAAACGAAACGCAAGGGTACCAAAGTTCTGTCGTTTACAACAACCGCCGGCTGATCAAGGGTCTGATTCTTGCCGCCCACCTTAACGGTTGTTTTGCCGATGGGCAGTTCGATTTTCATGCCGTTGCGAACACCGATTGCGGTTTCTGTATCGTCATTCCACGAAACTGTGCAACCCAATTTTTCGAAAATCGCGCGGAACGGAACCATGGTGCGGTCGTTTAACAAAATCGGATCAACATCAAACTTCATCCATTCGCCGTTTAGCTTAACCGCGATTTCACTGTCCGGTCTTCCCACCGTTTCATCAACCGGTGTGTAGGTTGTGTCTCCCGGTTTGTACTGCTTTTCGGCAAGACCGTTAATGACATCGTTGGACGAGCCGGGGTTATAGCTTAAATCGTCGGTAATTACGATCATTGCGCAGCGCGCATAGTTGCCCTTAGAGTCAATCACCGCAATTTCTGTTTCGCCGCCCGATGCGGAAAATGCCTCGGTTGACTCCCAGCGCCAGCCCGTTTCACCGTGCATACCTAAGCGGAAAGATCCCGCGTCGCCTACGCGCACATCAAAATAGCGCGTACCGGGTGCCGAGGAAAAGTCCTTTGCGAACGTATAGACTTTATACTCTCCGTCCGCAGGCAGAACAACATTTGTTTTTGCCTCGCTGTTGGTTGCATGATCGTCTTTTCCGGCAATCATGTAAGTAATGCCCGCATTGGAACCTGCGGTCGTTTCATTATCAACCGTTGTTGTCCATTCGCCGTTGTCATCAAATTTGCCCGGCGCAAGAACAATGTAGGTTTTGTCTGCTTTCGTGCCCAAATCGGCAGCGGACGCGAAAACCGGCATAACGCCGAGAATCATCGAAACCGCCAAAAGCAGTGCCACCATTTTTTTCATACTACCACTCCTTTTCTTTTTCACTGCACTCCTATGTATTCCATAATTTAATTATATACCGTTTCAAAAAATTGTACATGTATTTATATTGTGTATTTTGCAAATTTGTGTATGCGCAATATCATATAAACACAAGTTTTTTAAAAAAATCCCCTTTATGAGCAAAGAATTACAAAATTGACCATTCACAAAATTACAAGTTTTGCAGAGGTGCTTTTATCATTTCATGCAAAAAGAGATGTGTTTTTTTCACAGCAATGCGTCCGTTTTAAAGAAAATATTTTTATTTTACCGGTTAATTTTTTAAACACAAATCTTGTCCTTTAAAAAAACAGCGCGCAGCGGATTTTTTAAATCCGCTGCGCGCTGACAACCCAAAAAGCACCCGAACGGGTGCTTTCTGGGGCAGTATAAATTTTACTTTCCGATAGGAGAGATGGTTAATTCGAACTTATGTGTATTACCCTCACTCTTGTTATACTTTGCCGTAGGCACTTCGGATGTCGGCGCAACGGTAATAACCGCTTTGTCCGCATCTCGCATTTCCACAGCAACAATGGTGGAATTCATCTGAATCTTTGTAGCGCCGTCAACCAACTCGCCTGCAACGGGTAAGCCAATCATGTTGGTTGTTGTAATTTCGAACGGAACAATACTCTTGTTGATAACAAACCGGAATCCGAGACCGTCACTTCCTTGAGTCAAATAATCCAACTTAAAGGGTGTAAACTTCAGTGCCTTTGTTTCTGCCGAAGCAGCAGGGCCTGTTGTTGTCTCGCCCTCATATTTAATGCCCTTTGCAGCAGATAACGCCGCGGTCATCAATGTGCCCTTGCCGCAGTCTGCCTTTGTTCCGTCTTTCTTAATAATTTCAACCGAGTAGTTAAATTCCTTGCTCGGGTCGTCTACCTTAATAATGGTTTCAAACGGATAAACATCGGTTGTAACCGATTTCTTTTCACCGCCGATATCATAGGTAAAGGTTGCACCCTTTGCATCTTTCGGCATATCGGTTACATAGAGGTATGCATAGTAGCAGTTCGGCGTCATCTGCAGAACATAACCCTTGCCGTTTGTGTGCTCGGATACGGTCGCGCCGATTTCCGCACTTGTTGCAGAGTAGTTCATCTTCGAGAATGCCGGAGCTTTCACGCCGTCAATCTTAAGAATAACTGCCTGCAAAGATTTTGCGGGAACGGTTACGGTAAATGCACCGTTTGCCACTTCTGCCGTGCCGATTTTGCCCGATTTGTCATAAAGGGTTGCCGTGCCGCTGTAAGACGAACCGCCGGGCACTTTTTCGCCCAAAGTAACGGTGGTTGTAATATCTTTATCATCTTCGTTCATAAGCGCAAGACCCATAACGCCGTCTTTGCGTGCCGCCATCCAGTCAATCTGAATGCTGTCGGTTGTTGCAATACCACGGTCTAACCATGCCCACATGTTGTCTTCATCGTAGAACTTGCCCGCCTCGTAACCGTATTGGTTCGAGTTAAAGTATGCATAGCCCTGCTGACGCAGCGACGGGAACTC
>CAKSHV010000213.1 GCA_934457515.1 uncultured Clostridia bacterium | reverse complement strand
CCAGGCTGTTCGCCTCGATGCGCGCCTTTAAATCCTTGCTTGCCTGCGTTACCGTTAAAAAGTACATCTCTTTTCCGTCGCGGTAAACCGGCAGAATAAAATCTTCAACATCACCCTTGACAACAAAGTTGCTGACCGCTGTATACAGCGCGTCTTTCCCATATTTCCACTGGCTTGCCAGATAAACCGAAAAATCGGAAATGATAAGACGCGTTAATGCAATACCGGTGCAGGACGAAAACGGAAGCAGCGAATAAAACGTGTTTTCCGCCTGTTCGTAATCCGGAATTGCACCCTGGCACAAATTATAAAAGAAATATTCGCGCAGCAGTGGAATATCCTCCCGGGCCTGCTCCGCTTCGCTTGTGCTGTCTTTAAAAAACTGCTTTATGCCGATGGAAATGTGCACAAGCTCGGTGTTGTCAAGAGGCATGGATAAATAGCCCCACGCGTGTGCGTCGAGTGCTAAATGCACATATTCATAGGTGCGTCTGCCGTATAAAATAATTTTCGAAGTCCAGTTTTCCTCATATGCCTGCGCCGCCAGCGCAAGTCCGTCCGCCACACTGCTTTTGGCGGGACAAATAATGGCATGCGGTTTCTTTAAAATTGCCTCGTTGATGTCTTCCGTAACGCAGACCAGTTCAAAATCGTGGTTCCATAAATCTGCTTTTGTGAAGTCCTCCGTAACCTGGCGGCTGGAGGAAATTAGTGCCACCTGATACATGCTTTGCCCCCGTTATCACGGCTTAACCGAATAGTTCGGCGCCTCTTTCGTTATATAAATATCATGCGGGTGGCTTTCTTTCAGTGCAGCGCCCGTAATGCGGACAAACTGTCCGTTTTGTCTTAATTCTTCAATGGTTGCGGTTCCGCAATATCCCATACCCGAACGCAAGCCGCCGAGCAGCTGGAAAACCGTGTCCGACAGCGGTCCTTTGAAAGGCACGCGGCCCTCAACGCCCTCGGGAACGAGCTTTTTGGAATCCTGCTGGAAATAACGGTCTTTGCTGCCGTTGTTCATTGCGGCAATCGAACCCATGCCGCGGTATACCTTAAAGCGTCTGCCCTCGTAAATTTCGGTTTCTCCGGGGCTTTCTTCGCAGCCTGCGAAAAGCGAACCCATCATAATGGTGTTTGCACCCGCCGCGATGGACTTCGCCAAATCGCCCGAATATTTCACGCCGCCGTCCGCGATAATCGGAATGTTATATTTTGCTGCCGCTTCTGCCGCGTCCATAATCGCAGTAATCTGCGGAACACCGATACCCGCAACCACACGGGTTGTGCAGATAGAACCCGGGCCGATGCCGACTTTAACCGCGTCTGCACCCGCTTTAATCAAATCTTCGGTGCCGCCATAGGTTGCAACGTTGCCGGCAATAACCTGCAAATCGGGATAGGCTTCTTTAATTTTGGTAACGCTCTTCATAATGTTTTCGGAATGGCCGTGCGCCGAATCCAGAACGATAACATCTACTTTTGCGTCTACCAGCGCTTTCACGCGGTCCATCATGTCGCCCGTTACGCCAACGCCCGCGCCCGCAACCAGTCTTCCCGCACTGTCGCGGCAGGAGTTGGGATATTTAACCGCCTTTTTAATATCTTTAATGGTAACCAAGCCCTTTAAATTGCCGTGCTCGTCCACAATCGGAAGTTTTTCCACTTTGTGCATGCTGAGAATCTTCTGCGCGCCCTCCAAAGTGGTGCCCACCGGCGCGGTGATTAAGTTATCTTTGGTCATCACGTCCGCAATTTTTAAGGAGTAATCCTCCACAAAGCGCAAATCACGGTTGGTTAAAATGCCGACCAATTTGCCGTTTGTAACAATCGGAACACCCGAAATGCGGTATCTGCCCATCAGCTCGTCCGCCTCTTTTAAGGTGTTGTCGGGAGAAAGGAAAAACGGATCGGTTATAACGCCGTTTTCGCTGCGCTTTACGCGGTCAACCTCCATTGCCTGCGCCTCAATAGACATGTTTTTGTGAATAATACCAATGCCGCCCTCACGCGCAATCGCAATCGCCATGGGCGATTCGGTAACCGTGTCCATCGCCGCCGTCATCAGCGGAATATTTAATGTAATCTTGTTGGTAAGCCGTGTTGACAAATCCACTTTGTTCGGCAGAACAGACGATTTCTGCGGCACGAGCAGTACATCGTCAAAGGTGAGTCCTTCTTTCAGGATTTTGTTTTCAAACATCTTTTGTTTCTCCTTTCATCTGTCTTTCGCTCTCTTGTATATTTTAAATATTATAGCACAAATTTTATTTTCTGTCAATGCGCATACCGCATCGAAACGGGATTTTTTTGCCGAATAATTGATTTTTGACAAAAAAGAATTGACAAGGCGGCAAAAAAGTGATAGACTGGAAAGACGATTTATTCCAAAAAAGACAATTTGGTTCGGGGGATGATACCATGCATGCACTGGAATTATTTATAATCGGCGTCGGACTTTCGATGGACGCCTTTGCTGTTTCGGTCTGTAAGGGGCTGTCGGTGAGAAAAGCCACTTTAAAGCACAGCGCGATTGTGGGACTGTATTTCGGCGGATTCCAGGCACTCATGCCAACGCTCGGCTTTTTTCTCGGCAAGCAGTTTGAACAGTTTATTACAAGCATCGACCACTGGGTGGCGTTTGCGCTTTTGGCGTTTATCGGCGTGAACATGCTGATCGAGGCGAAAAAAGCACCCGAAGAACAAATCGCATCGTTTGCATTTAAAGTTATGCTCCCCCTCGCAATCGCAACCAGTATCGACGCGCTCGCCGTCGGCATAACATTTGCGTTTTTAGACGTTAACATCTGGATTGCGGACTTAATCATCGGCTCAACCACCTTTTTGTTTTCGGCTGTGGGCATAAAAATCGGAAATGTGTTCGGTGCGAAATACAAAAGCAAGGCGGAAATTGCGGGCGGCATTATTTTAATTGCCATGGGCATTAAAATTCTTTTGGAGCATTTGCATATTATAGGGTAAGAGTCAAAGCCACCGGTCAAGCCGGTGGCTTTTTTTACTTGCAGAGTGCCCGCGGGCACCGTTCCGTTCATTCTCTTTTTATGACAAATCAATCTCAATATCATAGTGTTTTAACCAATAATTCAACTGCAAAATATA
>CAKSHV010000212.1 GCA_934457515.1 uncultured Clostridia bacterium | reverse complement strand
GCTCTTTTAAGTGCCGAATCATGCACAAATCTTTGGAGTTATAAATAAATGTGCCGCGCTCGTTTTCAAAAACGGGCATATACTCGCCCGGGCGCTTTTCCTCCATAAGATAGTATTTCCAGCGGCACGGATGCGCGCACGCACCCTGATTGCTGTCTCTGCCTGTCATATAGTTCGAAAGCAAACATCTGCCCGAGTAGGAAATGCACATGGCGCCGTGCACAAAGCACTCGATTTCAAGGTCGGAAGGAATATTTTTCCGAATTTCGGCAATCTCTTCAACCGAAAGCTCTCGCGCAACAATAATGCGCTTTGCGCCTAATTTATACCAGGCGTTTGCGGACGCGTAGTTTACGTTGTTCGCCTGGGTACTGATGTGAATATCAAGCTCGGGCGCTGCGCGGCGCGCAATATCAAAAAGCCCTAAATCGCTGATAATTGTAGCGTCTGCGCCCATGTCTGCCACCTCGCGGATATAGGTTTCAAAGGCTTTTAAATCGCGGTTATGCGGAATAATATTTGCGGTGATATATACTTTTTTCCCGCGCGCATGTGCAAACTCAATTCCCTCTTTCAGTTCGCTGAGCGTGAAATTTTCCGCTGCCTCACGCAGAGAAAAGGATTCCCCGCCGACATAAACCGCGTCTGCGCCATATTCAATGGCATATTTTAATTTGGAAAGACTCCCCGCAGGAGCCAGTAATTCCGGTTTGTTCAAAGCTTAATCTCTCCTTTTTCAACATAAGAAAGGGCAACGCCGTCCCCCACCGGCAAAACCGATGTTGTTAAATTTTCATGGGTGCAAAGCAGGGTTAAATAGTCCCTCATTCTGCCGACAATGGTTTTCTGGCGGCGCGGAACAAGCGAATCCTCCGCCGTCATGCCTTTATACAGCACATTATCAGACACAATCAAGCCGCCCGAATGAACAAGGGGCAACGTTAAATCGAAAAATTCGTGATAGTACCCCTTTGCCGCGTCAATAAACACCAAATCGAACTGTTTTTCCAGGCACGGAAGCACCTCAAGCGCCTCGCCCTCAATCACACGGATTTTGCCGGAAAGTCTAAGTTTTTCGATATTACAGAGGGCAAGAGATGTCATATCCTTGTCCCGCTCAATCGAAATCACTCTGCCGCCCGCCGACAAATTTTCCGCAAAAACAGCGGCGGAATAGCCGATTGCCGTCCCGATTTCCAAAATGCGCTTCGGTTTATGCAGTTTGCACAAAAACGTTAAAAGTGCGCGCACCTCGGGGTGAACAATGGGCACGGCATTTTCTTTTGCATATTGCTCCATTTCCGCCAAAATCGGGTTATTTTGCGGAAAAAGGGTGTGCAGATATTCGGTTATATAGTCTAAATTTATCTTTTCGCCCGCCAATTACAGTCCAGCCTTTCTCATGTTCTCCTGGTGCTCGGCATAGGTTTTGGCAAAATAATGCTTGCCGCTGCCGTCCGTCACAAAATACAGATAATCCGTTTTTTGAGGGTAAATTGCCGCATAAATTGCGTCATATCCCGGCGAAGAAATCGGACCTTTCGGAAGTCCCTGGTATTTATAAGTGTTATACGGTGAATCGATTTTGGTGTCGGACACCGAAAGCACTTCTTTTCTTTCTTTTAAAATATACTGCACCGTTGCGCACGACTCCAAATATCCTCTCGACTCACCGACCTTGTTTAAGCGGTTGTAAAAAATGCCGCTCACCACCGGCAGCTCGTCTTTTGCGGCAACCTCGCGCTCTAAAATCGATGCCATAATGATAACGTCATCTGTCTTTAAATGCTGCTTTTCCATGTCTGCTTTCAGCTTGTCATACACCTTTGCCTGAAAATTAGACAGCATTTTGTTTATAATGCTCTGAATTCCCTCGCTGTAGGAAAATTCATAGGTATCGGGGAACAAATACCCCTCCAAATTGTTGTCGCGATTCGGAATGTCTTTCAAAAAAGCATAATCGTAATATTTTTTGTCGGCATATGTATCAAAATCGTCTGCCGTGCAAAGCCCGAGTTCCACCAATTTGTCCTTAATTTCCCGCAGTTCAATCCCCTCGCGGAACGTTACCGTTGCCGCCTGCTCACTTGCGGGCGCAGACAAAGCCTCTGCAATATTTTTATACCCCGCTTTTCCGATGTAATGCGTGCCGGCAAAATAGGTTCTGCCCGTAATAAACGAATACGCGCGGAACAAAAACGCATTGCCTATATAATGATTTTCTTTCAGCATTTCGGAAATCTGCGCCATGCCCGCGCCCTCGGGCACGTTAATTGTACTCTCTGCTTTTCTGCCAAATCCCGAAACTTCGACAAATATAAGGATTGCCGCCAAAAGCAGCAGCATAAATACCATGTTTTTTATATTTTTGCTCACAAATAAGTCACCTGCCAATTATAAATCCGTTTTCTGTTATCAATTCATCCATACGCACGTCGTTTTCCCATGCGTCATCGATTTTATCCGTCACCTGAAACGAAAATGCAAATCCCGTTTTTATTTTGCATTTGACCCGTGCAAAAAAACGATCATAATACCCTTTTCCGTAGCCTGCGCGGTTTCCCGCTTTATCAAATCCCACGCCCGGGACTATGACAATATCGGGCATAGTTTCAAGCCTTTTTTCGCTTTTCGGCTCTAAAATGCCGAACGCACCCTTTTCAAGCGCACCGTCATACTTATAAAAAATAATTTCGTCACCTATCGTTTTGGGCAGATACACATGCTTATAATACTCAAAAATCCGCTTTGTGTCCACCTCGTTATGAGTCGAAACGTAGGCACAAACCGTTAGATTCGGATTGTTATATTTTTCAATAAACAAATCGCAAATCTTTTTGCTGTTTTCTAAAACAAAGTCCTGAGGCAAGCGCTTTCTTTGCTCAAAAACAAAGGTTCTAAGCTCTTTCTTATTCATAAATCATACCCGAGCGCAAAGAATTTGCCATTTCTTTATTTTTATAAAGGGAAACAATGGAAAAAGCAAGTTCTGCTGCCGTTCCGGCACCGCGGGAGGTAATCACCTTTCTGTCCTGCACCACCTTGTCGAACACAACCTCAGCGCCAATCAAATCCTTTTCAAAGCCGGGATAGCAAGCTGCTTTCTTGCCTTTTAAAATGCCCAAATGTCCCAAAATGCTGGGTGCGGCGCA
>CAKSHV010000211.1 GCA_934457515.1 uncultured Clostridia bacterium | reverse complement strand
AATAAACACCATGCCCGTCCCGTAGTCCGGCTGCAAAAGAATCAGTCCCAGCGGCACGCAAAGGTGCAAAAGCAGCAGCAAAACGGTTGAAAATCGGTTCAGCTTGTCCTGCACGGCTGAAATGTGACAGGCAAAGGTGATGATAAATCCCACTTTTGCAAACTCGGACGGCTGAATGTTCACCGGGCCGAGGGAAATCCACCCCACCGTGCCGACACTTTCTCCCGTTCCGATAAACAGCACCAAAATTAAAAGAAAAATATAAGCAACAAAAATCAGTTTGTTTAGTGTAAGCAAAACCTGATAGTCCATGGCGGCAAGAATCAGCATCAGGCATATGCCCGCCGTTATGCCGATTGCCTGAATGATGATGTTCGATTTCGATTCGCTGCTTTTTACCGCGCTGGTGATTAAAAGCAGGCCGTAAAGCGCAGCAAGAATCGCTGCAAACATCAGTTTTTTATCTGTTTTTTCCCGTGCCGAGTAGCGCATAGCAATCTCCTTTTTGTTTTCTCTTCTATTATTATAAAGCAAAACCTGCGGAATGTAAAGAAAAAGTGTTGACTTTTTTGGAAAATCCCTTTATAATTAATATGTATAGTAGTATGCATAAGAATGGATTTTTGGGAAACGGAGGGACTGCCGTGAAAAAATATATAGCCGTGCTTTTGGCGGTTTGCCTATTATTATCCTGTGTTTCGGTTTTTGCCGAGCAGCCGGCCGCACGTGCGGAACTTAAGGTTTCCAAAGCGGGCGCGGACGGATTTTCCACCCTTACGTTCACGGTGTACAACGCCGAATTTCAAGGGGTGCAGACAGATATTTATTACAAACAGGGCGTTGTTTCGGCGCCTGACGGTGCGCTTTCGGATATTGAAATCGGTGAAAACGCAAGGGATTTATATGGCGCTGATTTGGACGTGAATGTTTTGTCCTCCGTGATTGCGAAAAACGATGCGAAAAAAAATCGGATTCAGATTGCGGCAATTGTCAATTTAGGCCAGCCCATGCCGAACCGATATGTTAATGAAAACCGCCGCATTACAGCGGACGAAAACGGACTTTTGATTTTTAAACTGCGCATAAAAATCGAGGGAAATATGGAAAATGTCTTTTCCTTTTCGAGCAAAGAAGGCAGCGAGGAATCGGATGGCGTGATTTTGGCGCTTGCGGGAGATTCTTTGGACGTGCAGACCGAAATTTTGTATGAAGAAAGCGGAAAGAAAGTTGCGGGACATGTTTCGGGCAAAAGCTCGGCACCCGCTAAATCGGACGATGAAAAAAGAAAAGAACGGATTGCGGATACCGTTATTTTGCAGGTTGGAAACTATGCGGCAACGGTCGGCGGCGTTTTAAAATGGGCAGATGACCAAAACAAAAGCGTAAAACCCTATATCAGGGCAGACCGCGTGATGGTGCCGCTTCGGTTTATTGCCGAATCATTCGGCGCAACGGTTAGCTGGGAGGACGAAACGCAGAAAATCGGCATTCAAACCGCTGACGAAAAACAAATTATTCTGCAAATCGGAAACGGCTCTTATGAAACGGGCGGAGAAACATTTCCGCTTGACGCGCCGCCCGAGATTACGTCAAACAGAACCTTTGTTCCGCTGCGCGCAGTGGCGGAAACGCTTGGGAAAAATGTTTTATGGTTAGAAGGAACCAAAAGCGTTGTCATATCCCCTGCTAATAATCCGTGGAATGAGAGCGGTGGGATAGAATCGGCACTTTTGAATGATGCGCTTATGATTATGTCGCCCCTTGTGCGGGATATGAAATAAAACAGGAAAGGTAAGATGGAATATGAAAAAACAGATTGCAGCACTTTTAACGGTGATTATGGTATTTGCCGGTTCGGTTTCGGTTTTTGCGGACAATTCGGTTCAGAACACATATAACACCGAAAAATCCACCGCGGAGGACCAGTATTTTACAACGTCGGGCACCATTGCGGACAATGCGGGCGGCTATGTAACGCTGCTTGTAACAAACGGCAATGATATTACGGTTGACAGCATTATGTACATCGACCAGACACAGGCAAACGATGCGGGAGCGTTTTCGTTTACCGATTATATTCCGAAAATCAATCTGGTTCAGAATCAGGAATATAAAGTCCGTGTGGGCGCAACCGCCCTTACCGCGCCGATTGACGGCGGCGTTCTGAAACTGCCGGAGGTTGCATCGGGCTACATTGTAAACGGTAAATTAACCTATGTCGGCAACAAAACACAGCCGGTTATTCAGCTTTTAAAAGCGGACGGAACGGAAGTTGCAAAAGCAGAAACCGGCAGCGACGGTGTTGCAAACTATACTTTTGAAAATGTGGGAGACGGCACTTACACCCTTAAATTCTCGAAAGTTTCGAGTCTTACGGAAAAAACATCAGTAACGGTTGCGGGCAGCAATGTGACTGTGCCGGATGCGCAACTGCGTGCCGGCGATGTCGATAAGGACAATGCAATTTCTACGTATGACTTAATCGGCGTTATTAAAGTGTTCGGCACAAGTGAGGGAGATTCTAATTTCAACACTGCGGCAGATGTGGATGAAGACGGCGCAATCAGTGTTTTGGATTTGGTTCGCATTATTTCCAACTTCGGCGCTGTCGGAGAGTAAACTATGAAAAAAATATTGACAAGAATGTTTGATTTCTTTTTGGGAATCAACTGGTCGTTTGGCTTTGTTTTAGCGGTTTGGACGTTCATCGGTCTCTTTTTCCCCATACCGCCGCTTACGCAGGTCACCCTTTGCTTTTTATTCCTTTCGGTTTCGATACCGTGGCTGATTAATTTTATTTTCAGCTACACTTCGTACCTTTATGTGAAGGGCATTTTGCACGGTGTGGTTTGGTTTGTTTTGGAAGTGATTTTATACAATCTGTTTTTCCCCACACCGCCGGGCGCAAAAACGCTTTTGCTGTGTGCGGGCATATTCGCAGTGGTTTACGCCCTCGTTTTGTGGCTGTTTTCGCATCTTGCATCAAAACTGAACACCCCTGTTCGGCACACGTCGGAATTTTTGGCAAAGCTTTCCAACATGCTTGGCAGTTGACAATATGCATAATTTATGATAAAATAAACAAACTTTTACATGAGGAGGACTTTCAAAATGAAAACAAAAAGAATTGTTTTGTATGGCTTGTTTATTGCAATTATACTGCTTATGGC
>CAKSHV010000210.1 GCA_934457515.1 uncultured Clostridia bacterium | reverse complement strand
TAAATCCGAGCCGCTTACCTCAACGGAGTCAATACAGAATTGAAGCGTATTTCTGTCCGCCGACCGAATCGGCTTATCGAAAGATATTTCGCTGATTTCGCCTTCCGTAATCTCCTCCGGCCACGCGTCCTCCGAAAGCTTTACGATAATATAATCTCCGGCATCGGCAACGCTTTCCTTTGCAGGCCAGCACAGCATAGAAAACGCTTTTTTACGCGCCTCCAGCACCTGCTCTTCCGATGCCTCCTTCCAGGCAAAACCTTGCGTTTTCAGCAACCTGGCATCGCGCTGCCCGCTGATTACATAGTGCGGTTCGATATTTGAATTAATGTTAAATAACGATGTTCCTACTACGTCTCCGTGTATTGACGAATTATTCAAATGATTGTTATAAACACCAATAAACGCAATCGGCTTTTTATTTGAATCAGTTACCTCGTTTATGCAGCATTCCAATTCCGCAGCCAACCGCGCATCTTCCTGTGCACGAATCACATCTGAATAAAGCAGCCGTTCCGTTGTGTAAATCTGCGTCCGGCAAACAAGAACCGCAAGCAATAGGGATACTGCACGCAAATATATATTATCGCGAAACTGTGCTGAAATAATTATTAAGTTGCATGAAACTGCAACAGGATAAATAATCTGTGCCCGCGGAACCGGCTCCCCGCCAAGTGCAACCGTCAGCAAAAAAGGCATAAACTGCAATCCGACGACAGCTGCAAAATAAAGAAATGCACCCTGCCGATTTTTAGCGCGGCAAACCCGGACAATCGCCGCAGCCAAAACAAGTAATGCAAGCATGCCGTAAAATGCGGTGTAAAACACACCGTCGCCCATAAATCCTTTTCTTAAATGCTCACGGATATTGCGCACACACTGCATTATCGGCTGTGTATTCCATACAACCTGCCCCTGCAAATATCCCCCTGCGGAAAAAAACAGCTTTGTGATAAGTGTATTGACTAAAAATGCTGCCAAAAAACCGAGAATTAATTCAACAACAAACCGTCCGTATTTTCTGTTCGGCCTCTCGCCGCAAAGCGTCCATTTCTGATACAGCAAAATAAAGCAAGCTACAATAATCGTAATATACAAAATCACAAATGCCTGATATGTGGAAAAGCACCATAGCATGCACAAAAATGCAATGATTTGTGCGATAAAGCTGCGGGAAAGCACTGCTTTTAAGCTAAGCCCCGCCGCCGTAATACAAAGAATATATGCCCATGCCACTTTAAAAATCTGCATTTGAAAGTAAAATTGTTCCGTCATCATGGGAGCTGAAAAACACAAAAGTCCGAATCCCGTGCTAAACAGTCTGCTTTTTAATCCCGCACGGTAAAGCAAATAACCGAAAAGAGTTCCTGCAACGCAAATCAGCAAATAACCGAAAAGCGTTGAAAAATACGGATTAAACCAGCGAAGTCCAAATACATACTCGGTTAAAATGCCGCCCTGCCGCCCAATCATCAGCCAATTAAGGGTAGAGTATGGTACGTTGATTAACTCTTCGGTATCAACTTTCGGCGTTGTATCAAAAAGCCAGGGCAACCAAACCAGCAGCAATAGCGCATTAAATATAAGAATCTGCCATCGGTTTCTTTTAACATATTCAAAAAAATTTTTACTTTCCGCGTGAAGGGCTCTCATATCATTTTTTCTCCTCATTCGATTTTGTTTTATCCTCTTCTGTCCGTTCGGATTGAAAAATCTTCTCTGTCAAGCGAGAAATTTGGGTTATAGTAGGGATCACCTTGGTTAAGTTCTTTTCTCCAGCGTTGCTGAAAGCGCTGCACTTCGCCCGAAAAACGTTTTTGTTTTTCGGGTGTGTCTTCCGCGCCGCGGCTTTTCGATTCATAATGATAAAGCTCGGCAAACGGCGTCCAAACAATTAAATAGCCTGCTTTTCGGATTCGCATACACATATCCACATCATTAAACGCAACTTCAAATGATTCGTCCAGACCGCCGATTTCGTTCCACACACGTCGCGGAATCATAACACACGCCGCCGTAACTGCGGACAAATCCTGCGCATAAATCAGCCTTCCCATGTAACCGGGATTCTGTCTGTCAAATCCTCTGTGCATGTGTCCCGCAAGAGTAAGCAAGCCGATTCCGATTCCCGCATGCTGGATTGTGTCATCGGGGTAATAGAGCTTTGCCCCCACTGCACCGACATCGCTTCTCTGTGCAAACATCAGCATTTCCTGCAGCCAATCCGGTGAAATAATTTCCGTGTCATTATTAAGCAAAAGCAAATATTCACCCTTTGCTCGGCCTGCTCCAAAGTTGTTTATGGCAGAATAATTAAAAATTCCCTGCCAACTTACCACCTCAATATTTTTCAGCTTTTCTATTTCTTTGTAATATGCAAAAGTTTCTTTTTCCACACTGTTATTCTCAACAATCAGGATTTCATAATTCTTATAAGAGCTCTTATTCAGTATAGATTCAACGCAGTTTTTTAATGTTTTCGCATGGTCCATATTAGGAATAATAATGGATATAAGCGGTTCACCCTGAATTTCATACCGAATCCGATACATAGACGGAACAACCGTATCCAGCACTTCTCCCTTAAGTCCCACTCTTTTCAAATGATCCTCCAGGGCTCGATGCGCCGCAGAAATGACATACGGCTTTGCACCGACCGAATCGGCAACAGAATTCTTATGCGCGCGCCAATAATACAGTATTTTCGGAATGTGCACTATTTTTTTTGCCTGTTCGGTTAAACGCAGCACCATATCAAAATCCTGACTGCCGTCACATTCCGAACGGAAAACGCCCGTTTTTTCAAGAAGACTTTTTTTAAACACCGTAAAATGGCAGATATAATTGTTGGCACGCAGCGTATCGGGTGCAAAATCCGGTTTAAAATGCGGACAAAAAGCATCGTTCGGAGAATTATGAAATGTGTTTTCGTCTGTATAAATAAAATCGGCATTTTCTTCGCAAATTGCCCGCATTACCTCATGCAGCGCCGCGGGGTGCAGCAAATCATCATGGTCAAACAAGCCGATATAATCGCCCGCCGCCATTTTTAAGCACGCGTTTGTATTCTCTGAAATTCCAAGATTTTTTTCAAGCTTTTTGTATCGAATCCGCTTGTCCTTTTTCATGTATTGCCTGCAAATACGCTCGACATATTTATGTTTGCCGTCGCTGCCGTCTGCCATACAA
>CAKSHV010000209.1 GCA_934457515.1 uncultured Clostridia bacterium | reverse complement strand
CGGCATTTTTTGCAGCACTGTCCTTGTTTGTAAGAGATGCCGAAGCCGTAAGCTTATCGATAATCTTATCGTATTTTACTGCCGCGCCGTCTATATTCACCGTTTCGGCTGCGGTCAGAATGGTCATTTTATTCGAAGTGTTGTACAGCTTGATTTTCGTAACCTTATCCGTTCTGTTTTCTTCGGCTGCCACAAGATAGCCAAGCTTTGTTGTGGTTGCCGAAATGGTGGAATACAAAACGCGGTTGTTTGCGTCAACATACAAGGTTACTTTGTCGCCCACATACACTTTTTCGCCTGTTTCTTTTGATACATAGTCTAAATATGCGTCCGCACACTCATACTCTTTATCATTGATAACCAAAATTTCGCCGCCGTCACGCTCTGCGTCAACCGTTCCGGTTACGGTTTTGGTAATCACTTCAACCGAAATTAAATCGCTGCTTTCCGAAACCAACAGAACGCTGCCCTTGGTGATGGCACTGAACTGTGCAGCTGTGCCGTTTTTGGTAATTTTAATGTCTTTATCGTTGTTGGTGCTAAGGTCCAGTTTCTCATTGGTGTCATATTTATTATACACCAGTTTTTTGGTCGAATCCAATGCGGAAACCACAACAATGCGCGCATCCGACACCATAATCAGGTCAGCGGTTTCATCATTGTCACGGTCAATAATCGTCACGTCGCCGGTCGAAGGTTTTGTAATCTGATTCAGCGGTTTTGCCGAACCGTTATACATATAAGTTGCACCGGTCAGCGTCAGTTTTTCTGTCTTTGACGCGTCTTTTTCGGGATAGTATTCAATTTCTTTTTCATCTATTTTTTCGATCTGATCTGCCGGAATGGTGTATACTTTATTGTCTTTCAGCGGCATAAATGCAACCAACGTGCGCTCGCTGCCCTTTGTTTTGTAGTAATATTCCGCCGCATAGCCAAAATAATCAGCCGCTTTGGTTGTGCCGACTTTATAAATCGTATCGCTGTCCATTTCCACTTCATCTGCGGCAAAGCGCTTCCCGGCATGGGTGATTGCAAGGTTCGGAATACCGGTTAAAACGCCTTTTCCGTAAGTATAGCCCAATTTATCGGTTAAAAGATTGTGACCCGTGCGGATTATATAGCTGTCCGCGCCGTTCGGCTCCATTAAATCGATTTCAAGTGCATTGTACACAAGCTGCGCCACAATGCCGCGCGGTGCGTTTTTCGACTGTGCCATTGCCGCGTCTTTTGTCATGCCGATGTCGTTTGCAACTTTTAAATAGCCGGTCGGCCAGCCGCCGTTTTCTTTTGCGCTGCTTTCATAGCCCAGTGCGCAAACCAGCATTTTAACCACCTGCTCGTAGGTTACAGGATCTTTCGGACCGAAATTTCCGTCGCCGTAACCGCTGATGATGCCCATATCGTAAGCCACTTTGGTTGCGATAATGCTCCATTCGTCGCAGGTTGCGCTTGTAACGTCTTTAAACGGCAGCACCATAAGGTCGGGCTTAATGTTGCTTACGCCCAAAATTCTGGTTACAATCACGCTGAATTCCTCGCGGCTGATTTCCGCGTCCGGGCGGAAAGTACCTGTGCCCGCATCGCCCAGAATAATGCCGAAATCGGACAAAACATCTATCGCTTCATAATAATCGTTGCTCTGCGGAACATCCGAAAATGTTGCCGCAAACCCCGCCTGCGTGCCCAATGCGAGAAGCAAAGATACGCAAAGCAGCAGACTCATCAAACGTTTCATCATGTTTTTCTTCCCCTTTTCTATGTATTTCGTTTTGGAATCATTGTACCACAAATACACACCAAAGTCAACCGATAAACCCATTTTTACTAAAATTTAATATATGAAAAATTTAGCAAAAAACACTGCCGTCCGCTTTCGGAATGAAAGCAAACGACAGTGTTTTTTACCAAGCTATATTCTCTTACAATTTAAAGGAAGAACAGAATGTCTGCTCGGTGGAACCGCAGTCGCACGAAGCGCACGAACAAGCAACATCTATATCAGAGAGCATGCAGTGACAGTCGCGGTTGTGGGTACACTCCTTTGCCTCGCAGTGAATGGTTGTTTCTCCCCCTTTTGCGGAACAGCCGCAGGAATTAACCATATTCCCGGAATTTACAAAGGTTTCGCAGCGGGTTGCATCCGCCGTGGTTGCGTTTTCCCCGCCGATTGTGATGTGGTTTGCAACACAGCGGTTTTCATTGTAGTGTGCGCAGTCGGTTACGCCGCATTTAACAGTATTTGTATGATTTTCCATGTGTTTTCACACTCCTTTCAGCCTTTAGTGTGTCCGATTTAGTCACAAATATTCCCGCATAACAAAGCTTTTTTTGAATATATATAAACAGAAAGACAGACATTGGGAGAGAAAAAATATGGAAAACGGAGCCTTGGAATTTGTTGCCGCTTTCGTTTTGGGACTTGTTCTGCTGTTTATACTGATTCGCCTTTTTTACACACCCATCCGCATTGCGTGCAAGCTGGTAATAAATGCAATTTTGGGCGGCATTTTGCTTGCCGTAATCGATTTTGCGGGCACGCTTGCGGGAATCAGCATCGGAATAAATGCCGTAACGGCGGCGGTTACGGGCGTTTTGGGCGTTCCGGGCATTGCGCTTTTGCTGCTTCTTCAAATTATTCTGCGCGCTTAAACCAAACGTTGGTTTGCCGGCACTTTCCAAAGTTTTCGGCACTGCAAAAATCGTTGTCCGCACCGCTTTTTGCCTTAAATGGCAAACTTGGGTTAAATTGGCGGAAACTTCATGTTAAACATTCCGAAAATTCTTGACAAACGCCGGCACTCGCTTTATAATTAGAATAGAAGTATTTTAATGTATACAAAAGACAAGTTACTTATATTCGGAAAACGCACAGGGGAACACAAAATGGACTACATGCAGGAAAACAAACGCACTTTAGATGAATTTCATACGGGCTTCTCTGCCAAAAGCTACACTTTTTTCGGCGCGCATCCGACAGAGGGCGGAACCCATTTTGCGCTTTACGCGCCGCATGCGGATTCCGTTTCGGTCACCGGCGATTTTAACGGCTGGTCGGAGCAGGCAAATCCGCTTTCTTTGGTTGACGGCGTGTGGTACGGCTTTACAGAAAATGCAAAGGCGGGGCAGGCGTATAAATTCGCTGTTACAAAAAACGGAAAAACCGTTTTAAAAAGCGACCCCTATGCTTTTTAC
>CAKSHV010000208.1 GCA_934457515.1 uncultured Clostridia bacterium | reverse complement strand
CGGCTTTAACATTGTCGCTGTAGGTTTTGTCGTCAATGACTTCAATATACACTTTTTTGGAATTTTCATTTTCCGCAAAAGAAATATTGTCTGTCACGCCGCCGCCCTGCGGTAAATCGCGCCAATCCGTGCCGTCTGTCTTATAACGCACATGCGCGTAAGCGGTCGAGGCCGTGACATTTAATGCAAAGGCGTTCGGATTTTCAAGAATGTATGTCCGGTAGTTAAAGTGCGATGCAGAGAGCCCCGTATCAAAACCTGTTCCTTTTTGGATCAGCTCACCCGAATCGGAAAGCTTAAACATTGTGCCTTCGGCATAGCCTTTAAATTTGGTAGACAAAAGTGCTCTGCTGTCAGGTATAAGGGTAATCCCGCCGTATGTTTTAACTGCCTTATTTATGTCACGCGGACGGGTTATATGATAGGTGTAAACCGTTTTGTTCTCGGCATTTTTCTTATCGGATAAGGTGATTACAACATCAGATGTGTCAAACGCAATATCCTTTAAAATGGTCACTGCACCGCTTTGAACCGGAACAGACTGCGTTTTTCCGTTTGCATCGGTATAAACCGCGTTTGCCGAGAATTTATCTGTGTTATAAAGAGTTGTGTTTTGCAATGTTAAGGACGATGTGCTGTAGAACTTAATCTCTAAAGCATAGTCCGTAACGGTCGGCGAAAAAGTATATGTTTTATTATAATCTTTAATCGCATTGCTTAAGAACTGAATGTTTTCGAAATACGGAATCTCTTCGCTTTCGCAAACAACTTTAATGCCGCCTTTTTTGCCTGTGTTGTCGGTTGCGGTAATCAGCGCCGTGCCGACCGATTTTGCGGTAACTAAACCGTTTTCATCAACAACGGCAACGCTCTCATCCGAGCTTTCCCATTTTTCAATAGTTTTGCCCTCTTCGGTGTAGGCTTTAAGCTGAACCGAAGGCTCGGGAGTATTGTTGTTTATTTTAAGATAGGTTTTGGCTCTTTCACCGCCTGTGGTTTCAACCGCAACACCCGTTACGGTAATGGTCGCCGAATCGCCTAATTCTTCGTCAATATCAAGCACGAAAGATGCGTTTATTTTGCCCGGGCGGTAAAGATTAAATTTAATGCTGTTTTTGTTTCCCGCTTCATTTTGAAGCTCTGCCACGCCCTCGGGAATAGAAATTGTCCAAATGTTATGCCCGTTCTGCCCGGCGGAAAGGGATGCTGTTTTTTGCGTCTGACCGTCTTCGGAAAGCGCAATGGTTTGTGCTTTGTTATACGGACTTAGTGCAACGCCCGTCACCTGAACCGCGGTCTGTCTGGAGGAAACCGAGCTGTCAATGTCCGATATAGCAGTGAAATAAAGGCTGCTCGAGCCGCCGGAATATACCGTGTCCACAACGGTTACAACACCTGTTTTGTTATCAAAAGTAAAAGCTTTACTGTAAAAATTATTTTTCCAGGTAACCGGTGTTTCATTGCCGTTCTCGTCGCGGGCAACCACTTTAAAGGTGTCGCCTTTTTTCACAACGAGCACATTGCCGATTTTGTTTTTCGCCTCAACGTCGATTGTAATTGACGCAGGCTTCGGCAATTTCGGATTTACGGTTAACGTAACTGTAAGCGCATTGCTGTCCGCGCTGCCGTCGTTTGCTTTAAAGACAAGGGTGTATGTTCCCGTTTCGGTAGGAGTAAATGTATAATCCGCCTCGGCGGAAACAGCCTCCGCGCCGTTTACCGAAACGGTGTAGCTTAAGGTGTCCACCTCGTCCGAATCGGTAAAGAGTTCGGATAAATCAACCGAATATACGTCGCCGAGCATAATTGTCTGCTCGTCTGATTCCTTTACGGCAATGGGCGCTGTGTTGGTTTCGGGCTTCATGGGAACCAAAACCGTATACGTTCTGGTGGGTGCGTCTTCATCTTCCGATTCTGCTACCACAACGTGTAAAAGGTTGTTTTTTCCGCCCTGCAAAGCGCCGTTTATTATGGTCCAGTTTTCAGCACCCGAAACGTCTGCCAAAATGCCGTTGCACTCGGCTGTAATTACCGCCGTATCGGAAGCTGCCGCCGCTTTAACATACACGCTGCGGAAAACGCCCATGTTCATGGACGGGAAAGCAACAGCCGGCACCGAATAATTGGTAACTTTTGCCGAAAATTCAGGCGTAAGCTCCAATGCATTCGGGTTGCTGTCAAAGCTTGCAACCGAAAGGTGGGTTAATGCAAGCGGGTCGTCCTGCGGCGCATTTTTGTCGATTGTAAGTTTAATAAGCGACAAAATCAGCGCGTCGTTTTCGGAATCAAGCGGCATGTAGGGGGTTATATAATATGTGCCCTCTTTGTCGGGCGCCGATACCGAAATGCTGCCGTTTTCGTCGGTTTCATTTGTGCCAAGCGGAGTAAGCTCACCGGTATTTTCATTAATTAGCGCAATTTTAGCACCCGAAATAGCAGACCCTGCCGCATGCATTGCAGATGCGTCCGCAAAAGCGTAACCGCCCATATACATGTAGCCGTTAACTTTTAACGCAAGCTTTGCGCCGGGCGCTGCCGTAATTTCGGTCACGTCATTGCCTTTGTAGTTTACCCAGCCCAGCGCGTCGGAATAAAATTCGTCATCGCGATAGGTGAAAAAGTCTACTACATCGCCGTCGGTTAAAGGCTGCGTTGTAACAAACGTGCCGTTGTAACCGCCGTACTCACTTTGCGTTCCGTCGTTCGGATACGCGCCGTTTACCACAAAACCGTTGGCATAGGTTGCGGTTTTGAAAATTTTTGTAACCATGCCTGAGCTGCCGACTTCCAAATAGTCGCCCACAGTGCCTTTGGTAAACGCGGTTCCGTATATCATTTTGTGCAGAGCAACCAGCGCGTCTACTGCGGAAACGCCGTCTTTCACGCTGTCCGGCACACCGTAACTTTCAGCCGTATCACTTGAAATTTCGACATTAAACTGCGGTGCACACAAGAATGTTCCTCCCGCCTGTGCGGTAAGTGTTACCGAAACAGAAGTTGGTGCAGCATCTGCAAGCGATACCGCGGGCACGCAGGAAAGCACCATTAAAAGCGCAAGGAACAGGCTTAAAAATCGTCTTGTTTTCATTTCTTTTCTCCCTTCAATGCTGTAATTTTTAAACATACGTAGCGTTTTTCGCATCCAACCCTTCGTTTTACCGCAGCAAAAAGGCTGCAGTAAATTTTTTAAGAAAAATTTACCACAGCCGAGTGTTCCTG
>CAKSHV010000207.1 GCA_934457515.1 uncultured Clostridia bacterium | reverse complement strand
ATCATCAGCAGACAGTCTGATTTTGAACTGATTTTGTGCGGCGGAAACTATTTAAAAAGTGAAAATGCATTTTATGGGTTGTTTGCAAGCAGGGCACTGTCTGATTTGCATGCGCAAAAGGCGTTTGTTTTTCCGTCTGCCATATCATTAAAGCGTGGCATTACAGACTATCAGCCGCAGCTTATAGAAATGCAAAAACTCCTTTTTACAAACGCCTCGAAGGTGTTTGTTTTGGCAGACAGCAGCAAATTTGAAAAAAGCGCACTGTATAAACTTTCCGACACGCTTGAAAAATATGTGTATATATCGGATTCGTCCATGTCAGCCGAGCTGAAATGTTTGTATCAAAATTCCGATATTCGGATTGTTACAAATGCCGAGGATGTAAAAGAAATTGAACAGAATTGAAAAGAGGCTTTATATTCATGCCAAAAATAACAGATAAGGCACAGGTCAGCCGTATGATATTTTTGTTTATGTTAACATATCTTGTAAGCTACATCACAAGAATCAACTACGGCGCTGTAATTGCGGAAATGACGAAAGCGGAGCACATTAAAAATTCGCTTGCGTCCCTTGCACTGACCGGCAGTGCCGTAACATATGGCACAGGGCAGTTAATCAGCGGCTATTTAGGGGACAGGATTCAGCCCAAACACCTGGTTTTTGCGGGGCTTTTAACCACAACTGCGACCAATTTGCTGCTTCCCATTTGTTCAAACGTGTATCAAATGACGGTTTTGTGGTGTATAAACGGCTTTGCCCAGGCGTTTATGTGGCCGCCCCTTGTCCGCCTGATGACATCGCTTTTTACCAAAGACGCATACGGCAGAGCATGCGTTGTGGTGTCGTGGGGCAGTTCGTTCGGCACGGTTTTGGTGTACCTTCTTTCGCCCGCATGCATTTTTATAGGCGGCTGGCGGCTTGTTTTTTATGTTTCGGGAGCCTGCGCGCTGATTATGGCGCTGGTTTGGCGCTTTAAATGTCCGCTGATTGAAAAAGAGGGGACGGCGGACGAAACACATAAAGAGGAGGCAAGCCAAATGCAGGGGGGCGGCACGCTTTTGCTGCTTTTGGGCATTATGACAGCTATTGTACTGCAGGGCATGCTGCGCGACGGCGTGACGACATGGACACCCTCCATGCTCTCCGATGTGTTTCATTTAAGCAGCAGCACCGCCATATTAACAGGCGTCGTACTGCCGCTTTTCAGCGTGGCGGCGTTCCAGATTGCCTCGGTAATTTACCGAAAACTTGTACATAACGAACTGAAGCTTGCGGGGCTTATTTTTGCGGTCGGCTTTGCAGCAGCTGTTTTGCTTGCCTTTTTCGGAACAAAAAACGCAGCGTTTTCGGTTGCGGCGGCAGCGCTTTTAACAGGCTGTATGCACGGCGTGAATCTAACGCTTATCTGCATGGTCCCGCAGCATTTTGAAGGCAAGGGAAAAGTGTCTTTTGTGTCGGGAATGCTTAATTCCTGCACGTATGTGGGAAGCGCCGTATCGGTTTACGGATTTGCCCGATTTTCAGAGCATTTCGGCTGGACGGGTACGATTTGGCTTTGGAGCGTTATTTCTCTTCTCGGTGCTGTTTTGTGCCTTTTTCTTTGTAAAAAATGGAACAGATTTACTGAAAAATAAAAAACCGGCTCGGCAAATTGCCGAACCGGTTTTGAGGAGTGCTTCAGCACTCCTTTTTTAATGCTTTTTACTGCCGAATACGTCCGAAACCTCCGAGATGGAGATAAACGCCGCAGGGTCGTTTTCATGCACCAGACGCTTCATTTTTGCAATCTGGAATCGGTTTACAACAAAGTAAATGACCGATTTCTTTTCGGAAGAATAAAAGCCGTGTGCGCTGTAGATGGTAAGACCCGTTCCGAACTCTTCGGAAAGAGCGGTGCAGACCGAGTTTGCACGGGTGGTGATTATGGTTGCCGCCTTTGCTTTGTCAAAACCTTCAACGATAAAGTCAATTGTTTTTAAGCCCGCGTAGTAGGTGATGATGGAGTACAGCGGCAAAATCCAGCTGTGCATAATTGCGCCGACCAAGATATACAGCAGCACGTTGTATACCATAACAAACGTGCCGACCGTTATGCCGATTTGCTTTGCGAAAATAACCGCCATAACTTCCACGCCGTCAATTGCGCCGCCGAACCGAATGGTAAGACCGCTGCCGATACCCGAAATAATACCGCCGAAAACGGCGCATAAAAACAAATCGTTTCCCGCAAAAGGCGATGAAGAAAGCACATCGACGGGGAAAACATATGTAATTAAGTAAGAAGACAGCGAGTAAATAAACACGGCATAAATCGAATAAACCGTAAAATGAACGCCCTGCTTTTTAAAGCCGTACAGAAAAAACGGAATGTTCAGCACGAGCAGGAAAAACGAGAGGGAGAACATTTCGGGCGTGATTTGCGAAAGCAGCATGGATGTGCCCGAAAAGCCGCTGTCATACAGCTTCATTGGTGACAGGAACATAACAACACCTATCGAATTGATAATGCCCGCAACGGTCAGCATAAAAAACTGAAATGCCGAGAATTTGTCTGTTTGTTTTTTGAGTGTAATTTTTTTCATGTGCTGCCGCCTCTTTCTTTGATTTTTATGATTTTTTAGCCGAAAATTTGTTTAATAAGTAAACAAATAAAATAATAATGCCGATTACGATAAATATGGAAAGCATACCCTGACCCATATAGGTTAAATTGGTAACAAAGTTCATGATATTCATTGCTTTTCTCCCTTACATGAAAAAGTTTAAGATTAAACCGCCCGCGATAACCGATGCAATCTGACCTGATACATTCACGCCGACTGTGTGCATTAAAAGAAAGTTTTCCGGGTCTTCCTTTAAGCCCATTTTATGCACAACGCGTGCAGACATTGGGAATGCGGATATGCCCGCCGCGCCGATCATGGGATTGATTTTCTTTTTCAAAAACAGATTGATGATTTTACCGAACAAAACGCCGCCTGCGGTGTCAAAAATGAACGCAACCAATCCAAGGCCTAAAATAAGCAGCGTTTGGGAACGCAAAAACGCGTCTGCCTGCATGCTTGTTGCAATGGTTATTCCCAAGAAAATCGTAATTAAATTGGCAAGCACCTTTTGCGCGGTTTCGGACAGGCTGTTCAAAACGCCGCATTCGCGAATGAGATTTCCAAACATCAAAAAGCCGATTAACGAAACGGACGCGGGTGCTGCGATGCCGG
>CAKSHV010000206.1 GCA_934457515.1 uncultured Clostridia bacterium | reverse complement strand
GTGCGCTGTTTTCCACATCAGAGCATCTTTTGGGCAAGTGGCGGCTGATTGACAATCCGTGCGAGGGAAAGGACTACCGCAAAACATTTTTCGGGCAGAGCACGTATATTTTCAGTGTAGGCGGCAAGGATTATTTAATGCTTGACCATTGGAAGCCGCACGATTTAAAAACCTCGGGCTATTCGATTCTTCCCATTACTTACGATGAAAGCGGCGCTATGACCGTTGCTTGGCAGGACGAGTGGCTGGGCCTGTAAATGAAATAAAATGAAAAGCGTTCGGTTTTCCGAACGCTTTTTTTGTGGCATGAAATTTTCATTTTTTGCAATACTATAATAGTGTAAAAATTTTGAAAAGGAAGGCTTGGACTTATGAAACGATTGAAACAGGCAGCCGTTATTGCGGCCGGAGCGGCGCTTGCTGCGAGTGCGGCAGCATATATAACATCTTTCCTTTGGGCGGAAACGGCGCTTTCACGCAACACGCCCAAAGTTATGGGGCATGCAAGCGGCAAAATTTCGGGCGGCACGAAAAAGGACGAGGCGTTTTTGGAGGCGTGCCGCAAAGCGTCGGACGCACTGAAAAACAAAAATCATGAAACGGTGCGCATTACCGCGCGGGACGGGATTGAACTGATCGGTCATTATTTTCCGTGCGAAAACGCCAAGCGCCTGATTGTTGCGTTTCACGGCTGGCGCTCGTCCTGGCACTATGATTATGGCTTGATTTCACCGTTCTGGGAGCAAAACTGCTGCAGCGTTTTATATGCCGAACAGCGCGGACAGAACGCAAGCGGAGGAGAATATATGGGCTTTGGACTAACCGAACGGTTTGACTGTGCAGACTGGGTAAACTTTGCCGTTTGCCGTGCGGGGAAAGAGATTCCGATCTACTTAGCGGGCATTTCCATGGGTGCGGCGACTGTTTTAATGGCGTCTGATTTAAATTTGCCGAAAAATGTGCACGGCATTATGGCAGACTGCGGGTTTACCTCGCCAAAAGCAGTGTTCCGCCATGTGGCAGAAAAAAATCTGCACATGCATTACGGAATACACAGTATACTCTTAGATGCAATGTGCAAAAAAAGAATCTGCTTTGCAGCGGGCGATTGCTCGGCACCGAACGCTTTATCTAAAACCGATATTCCGATTCTTTTTGTGCACGGCTCGGATGACCGTTTTGTGCCGGTTGAAATGACCTATGAAAATTATAAAGCGTGCCGCGCGCCCAAGCGGTTGTTGGTGGTTCCGGGGGCGGACCATGCGGCAAGCTATTATGTTGATAAGAATAATTATGAGCAGACAGTTTTGAAATTTTGGAGCGAATTTGATAAAAAGAGCATTTAAGCGCATTGCATTTTCTGCCGACTTGTGATAAAATAAATCTGTAACTTCATTGAACAAAGGACAGACTGAAAATGAACACCAAAACCAAAGGTATAATTTGCATTATTATAGCAGCGCTCGGCTTTTCGCTGATGAGCGTTTTTGTGCATCTGTCGGGAGATTTGCCCGCATTCCAAAAGGCTTTTTTTCGGAATTTCGTAGCGCTTTTGTTTGTTTCCGGCATAATGCTGAAAGAACACACCTCTTTTCTTCCCAAAAAGGAAAGCATCCCTTTTTTGTTTTGCCGTTCGCTTTTCGGCACAATCGGACTGGTGTGTAATTTCTACGCAATCGACCGTCTGGTTTTGGCAGATGCGAACATGCTAAATAAACTTTCGCCTTTCTTCGCGATTTTGTTTTCGGTGTTCTTATTGAAAGAAAAACCGTCAATTGTGCAGATTTTAGGCGTTTTAACCGCTTTTTTGGGAAGTATTTTCATTATTAAACCGACGGGCAGCGGCTATACGGTACTGCCTGCGGTGCTTGGCGCGGTTGGCGGGTGCGGTGCCGGCGCGGCATACACCTTTGTGCGTGCACTTGGCAAAAAAGGGGAGAACAGCACGGTCATTATTTTCTGGTTTTCCGCGTTTTCGTGCGTGGCATGCCTGCCTTTTATTCTTGCAAATCCGGCTCCAATGACTTTAAAAAGTATGATTTATTTAATTTTTGCAGGCGTTTTTGCGTGCATGGGGCAAATGGGAATTACAAGGGCATATATTTATGCTCCCGCAAAAGAAATTTCGGTTTACGACTACACGCAGGTTATCTTCGCGGCGCTGTTCGGCTTTTTCATTTTCGGACAGATGCCCGACATTTTAAGCGTTCTCGGCTACTTTTTAATTTGCGGTGCGGGCGTTGCCATGTTCTTTTATAATCGGAATAAAGCATAAAATGGGGGTTGACAAACCCGATTTTTTATGCTATACTATTAAAAATTTGACGTTTAGGTTACAGGCTGCAAGGAGAAAGGAGAAGCAAATTGAAATTTGTTTTGTCAGGCGCAAATGTATTTTTGGATTCCGCGTTCCGCAAGGGAAATGTTCTCATTTCCGACGGGACAGTTATTCAATTTTCACCGTTTTCGTTTGGCAGCGGTATTCCTGTTTTTGATTTCAATAATGATTATATTTTTCCCGGTTTCACAGATGTACATGTACATCTGAGAGAGCCGGGTTTTTCTTATAAGGAAACATTTGAAACAGGAACAAAAGCTGCTGCGGCGGGCGGATATACGGCAGTGTGCGCCATGCCGAACGTAAATCCCGTGCCGAGCACGCTCGATGCGCTGAATGCGCAAAGAGAAAAAATAAAAGAAAACGCTGAAGTTGCTGTTTTTCCGTACGGAAGCATAACGAAGGACGAAAAAGGAGAAGTCCTTTCCGATATGGAGGAGTTAGCGCCCTTTGTGTGCGCCTTTTCGGATGATGGCAAAGGCGTGCAAAATGAAAAAATGATGGAAGAGGCAATGAAAAAAGCCAAAAGCTTAAACAAAATCATTGCGGCGCACTGCGAAGACGAAAGCCTGCTGCACGGCGGGTATATTCATGACGGGGCGTATGCCAAGGCACACGGTCACAAAGGCATTTGCTCTGAAAGCGAATATCTCCCCATCGCGCGGGATATTGAGCTTTGCAGGAAAACAGGGTGCAAATATCACGTTTGCCACATATCGACTGCCGAAAGCGTGGATTTAATCCGAAAAGCAAAGACGGAGGGGATAGATATCACCTGCGAAACCGCGCCGCATTATCTGGTGCTGAACGATTCAATGTTAAAAGAAGACGGACGGTTTAAAATGAACCCGCCGGTGCGGAGTGAAAAAGACAGGCTGGCGCTTATCGAGGGGCTAAAAG
>CAKSHV010000205.1 GCA_934457515.1 uncultured Clostridia bacterium | reverse complement strand
GTTATGGAGGATTTAACGCTTTTGAAGTTTATCGGCATTAACCCGGTTTTGGTGCACGGCGGCGGCCCCGATATTAACGAGAATTTAAAGGTATTTCATATTGAAAGCAAGTTCGAGCACGGCTTGCGCGTGACTGACGAGGCGACCATGCGGGTTGCACAGATGACTTTGGTGGGCAAAACCAACAAGGAAATTGTTGCGCTTTTGAACAGCAAAGGTGCAGACGCGATCGGTCTTTGCGGCATTGACTGCAATTTAATGGAATGCATTAAAATGACCAAGGATGACAACGGCGACCCGGTGGATTTGGGCTATGTCGGCAAAATCATCAATGTGAAAACCGATGTGATAAACCGCTTGGTAAAAGGCGGATACATCCCCGTTATTGCGCCGATTGGCGGCGATAAGCAGGGAAACAGTTATAACGTGAATGCGGACACCGTTGCAACCGCGATTGCAACCGCGCTGCAGGCGGAAAAGCTGATTTTCTTAACCGATGTGGAGGGCGTGAAAGACCAGGACGGCAACATTATGTATTCTGTCGGCATTGACAAGGCGCACGAATACATAGACGCGGGCATTGTAACCGGCGGCATGGTGCCGAAGGTTATGGCGTGTGTGGACGCGGTGTTAAAAGGTGTTAACCGTGTGCATATTATCGACGGGCGGATTCCGCATTCCATACTGCTTGAGATATTCACGGATACAGGTATCGGCACCATGTTCGGCGAATAAAACGCATAAATTTCTGCGCATAGGCAGACAAGAACGCACCTTTATTGGTGCAATGGATAACAAAGAAAAAACGCGCAAATTTTGCGCGTTTTTTTATCGCTATTGAATTAAAACACCGAATAAGCCATAAGCAGTCTGCCGACAATTTCAAAGCGGTTTTCCGCAATCGGCATAATGCGTTTTTCCTTGTCGCGCACATTATAAACCGATTGATTGGGCTCTACAACCTGACCGATAAAATAATGCTCCACACCGTCACTGCATAAAACAAGGCGGTCTTTGGGATAATAGGTTTGCGGGCGGATAACAAGCGGTGCGCCGCGGAACACGCCGATTTCGGGAATATCTTCCGAAGCGTGCCAAATCAAACAATCGGTATCAAATTTGCGGTGCAGACAGCTTTGCAGCGACACGGGAGTCAGCGATTTTAAACTTGCGCCCGCCGCGCTGCGAAACGCCATAAGCGACTGGTCAATCAATTCTTCGGCGGCAATTTTGGGGCATAAACGAAGCTTTGCCGTTTTCGGAACAAAAAAGCGTTTTCCCTTTGCAAAAGAGGAAATACCCTCACCCGAAAGGGGCTGCTTTGGTTCTGCGCCGAAATTAGCATAGTAGGTTGTGCGAACCGTTTGATCTTTTATTTTTTCGGGCGACTCATACTGAATGCCCGGCTCGCCGAGCAAGCTGTATGAAAAGTCGGGCGCAACGCCCATCAGCTCGCCGTTTGAAACGCCGTAAAACAAAGAATAAGGAGCGCCGCCCGTACGCGGAGAAAAGGGCTTTTTGGAAAGCTCGGCGTTTGCAATATTGCTTTTTGTGGTGTGCGCAAGCTCTGCAACTTCAACCTGTGTCATGCCGCGCAGCCTGCGAAATTCGCGGTTGAATCTGGGTCTGGCGGGTTTTTTCACGGCAATTCCTCCTTATACATATTTTTTAAAAAGGGACTGAAAAGCCCCGTCATGTAGCTTTTTTAGCAGAGTCCGCCGCCTTTATGGGCGGCGGACAACTTAACTTATTTATATTATAAACTATTTTTTGCCGAAAAGCAACAAAATTTTCTTTATTTTGCGGTTAAAATGTGGTACAATAAACAATAAAGATGATTTTGTGCGTTTTCGCACGGAAAAAATGCCGCGCATGACAGCGGCAGATTGGAGAAAAAGTGTATGGAAAACATCAATATAAACGGGTACACGGTTTGCTTTCTTCCGGACGATAAGTTAAAAACCGCGTCGGCAATTGTATATATTCGTCTGCCCTTGTCCGAAGAGACCGTGTCTTACGGTTCGGTTTTGCCGGCAGTTTTAAGCAGAGGCTGCGAAAAAATTCCTGAAACGGCGGACTTTAATATCTATCTGGAAAAGCTGTTCGGCGCGTCGTTTTCGTTTAACGTTTCAAAGCGCGGCGCGGAACAGGTGATTGCTTTGCGGTTTAAAACTCTTGCCGACCGCTTTGCGGCAGGCGGCGAAAAGCCGTTTTTAGACCTTTTGCGCTTATCGGGCGAAGTGCTGTTTCACCCGCTTATTGAAAACGGCGGTTTTCGGGCAAGCTATGTGGAACGCGAAAAAGAAAATTTAAAGCAATATATCGAAGGACTTGTGAACGACAAGCGCAAGTATGCCAAAATGCGTTTAATTTCCGAAATGTGCAAAGGCGAGGAATACAGCATCAGCGAAAACGGCACGATTGAGCAGGTTGACGCCATAACTCCCGCATCCCTTTATGAAAAATATAACTATATTTTAGGCCATGCAAACATTTCGTTTTACATTACCGACCGCTTTGACAAAGCGGAAGTGCTCCCCGTTCTGGAAAGCATTTTAAAAGACAGAAAAGCGGGCAGTGCCGATATAAAGCGCCCGGTAATAAAAAATGCGCCGGAGACGGTGCGCACGGTAGAGGAGGCTGCGCCCGTTACGCAGGGCAAGCTTTCCATCGGCTTTCGAACCGACATTACCCGTACGGACGACCGATTTTATGCCATGATGGTGTTTAACAGCCTGTTCGGCGGCGCGCCTTATTCAAAGCTTTTCACCAATGTGCGCGAAAAAATGTCGCTGGCTTACTATGCCTCGTCCGAATTTGTCAGCTTAAAAGGACTGGTTTTGGTCAACAGCGGCATTGAGTTTTGCAATTTTTCTCTTGCACGGGATGAAATTTTTGCGCAGCTGGAAGAACTTAAAAAAGGCAATTTCACCGAGGCGGACATTGAATCGGCAAAGCTTGACATTACCGACTCGTTAAAAGGTGTTTGCGACTACGGCGAGGCTTTGGCGGAATTTTATTCTTCTCTTGCTGCCTGCGGCATTTCCGACACCCCGCAAACGGTTTCGGAAAAGGTAATGCGCGTCACGAAAGAAGATATTGTAAATGCCGCGCGCACCGTTCGGGCGGACACGGTTTACTTTTTAAAGGGGGAAAATTAAATGGAACACATTGTTTTACAGTCCGAAAGACTGGACGAAAAAGTGTATGTATACACCCACAAATCAGGGCTTAAAATATACATTTCACCCAAAAAAGGA
>CAKSHV010000204.1 GCA_934457515.1 uncultured Clostridia bacterium | reverse complement strand
AGGGACAAAACATAAATCATAACCAAAAGCAGCAAAACCGCAAGGGTTGTTTCGGCAAACAGCAGCATAGTGTTAAACATAACGCCCGAAACACGCAAAACATTTCCGTTTTTCAGACGCACCGCATAGTAATACATGGTGTGCTTTGCGGAAACCGAAAGACGTTCTGCCGAGCCTGTGCCGCTTTTCAGTGCCTCTTGAACCTCGGGACGGTCGCCGTGGTTGTCAAGTCCCGCCGCGTCTACCACATCGTCATACAAAACCTCGCCCTGCGGCGAAATAATGGTTACGCGCTTATCGGGATAGTAAATTTCCGACATGGAAACAGAAGGATAATTGTTTAAAAACTCAGCAATCAGCCGTGTTTCCTCCTGAATTTCATTTTTAATTTTTCCGGTAAATGCAGCAAAACATGCAATCAGCGTCACCAGCACCGACAAAATCAGCACCGACAAAGAAAGCATGCGCATGCTTTTGTAAATCTTTTTATACATTGTCTGTTCCGCCCTATTCCACTTTATAACCTACGTTGCGAACCGTTTGAATATATTCGCCGCACGCTCCGATTTTTTGGCGCAGTGTGCGCACGTGCACATCCACCGTGCGGGTTTCCCCCTCAAATTCGGTATCCCAAATTCGGTTCATCAAAACATCGCGGCTAAGCACAATGCCGCGGTTTTCCAAAAGGCATTTTAAAAGTTCGAATTCTTTATAGGTAAGCACAACTTTTTTGCCATCCGCCGTAACGGTCCTGCTTTTTAAATTGAGCTTTAGTGCTTTATATTCAATCACGTCCTGCGCGGCTTTTGTGCCGGTCCGTCTTAAAACCGCGTTGATTCTGGAAATCAGTTCCAAAATATCAAAAGGCTTTGTTATGTAGTCGTCCGCACCGCTGTCTAACCCCTTTACCTTGTCCATGCGGTTGCCTTTTGCGGTCAGCAAAATAATCGGAACAGACGCCGTTTCGGCATTGTCTTTCAGGCGCTTTAAAATTTCCATGCCGTCCATATCGGGCAGCATAATATCAAGCAAAACCAAATCGGGCAGCTTTTCGGCAATTTTCTTAAAAAAGTCCGCACCATTTTCAAACCACAGAGTTTCAAAGCCTGTGGATTTTAAAGTATACTGCACAAGCTCGGCTATATTGCTGTCGTCTTCCACACAATAAATGGTTTTCATGACAACTCTCCTTTGTTTATTCTTATTTTATTATACAGCGCCGCTGTTAAAAACAAAAGCGGGTAAATGTTAAATCCATGTTAAATTTCACATTCAGTATAACACAGATTTTCATTTCCCGCAACGTTTAGTTTAAAACAAAAAACATAATATTCAAATATCCCGCAAACGCAAGCCACAAAAGATACGGAACCTGCAAAAGTGCCGCGCGCGGATTGATTTTATATAACAGATATATCATATACCACACCGCCGCAAACAGCAGACAAAGCCACAAAAACGCCAAAAAATAAGCGCCGAACCCGAAGAACAAAATGCTCCAGAAAAAGTTTAGAAAAAGCTGCACAAAATAAACCGTAAGCGCTTTTTCCGCCCGTTTTCCGCCGATAATGTAAATATTTGCCGCGCTTATGCCCATGAAAATATATAAAACGGACCACACCGCAGGGAATACCCATGACGGCGGGGAAAGCGGCGGCTTTTGCAGCATGCCGTACATCTCGCGCATGCCGCCCGAAAAAATGCTTGATAAAATGCCCGTAAGCAGAGCCGTTAAAATAAAAATTGCATATATTTTCCGTTTTCTTTGCATATTCTGACTCCTTTTAAGCTGTTTGCTACAGTATATGCGAGGAAACGCTAAAAATGCGTTTGCATTCCGCAAACACATTTTCGGCGTATTTTGATTGTGAGAGAATTTCCCGTAAAACTCTCTCTTCTTGTCAAAAAAACATATTTTCAGCGGTCTAAAAATCTGCCGCAAGAGGCAAACGAACGGTTACTTTAAACAAATCGCCGTCAATCGAAACGGTTAAAATGCCGCCGCACGCCTCGGTGTAGCTTTTGGCAATCGCAAGCCCTAAGCCGTTGCCCTCGGTCGAGCGTGCCGCGTCACCGCGCACAAACCGCTCGGTGATTTCTTCCGGATTAAAGTCAAGGGGCAGCGCCGAAATATTTTTCACCTCTAAAATTGCCTCGTTTCCGCTTGCTTTTAGGTCAAAATACACACGCGTGCCGGGCATGGCATATTTTAAAGCGTTGCCCGTGAGGTTCTCTAAAACGCGCGCCATCTTCTTGCCGTCCGCATTTACGGTAATGCCGTTTGGCAGATTTGAAATCATTTCCAAACCGCTTTGCTCCACCGCGTCGCTCATTTCGCCCAGCGTTTGGCGCACAAGAGTTGCAAAGTCTAATTTTTCAATCACAACCTGCTCGTTTCCGCTTTGCACTTTTGCCATATCGAACAAATCCGCCGTCAGCGTTTTTAAGCGCTCCGCCTTTTGCCCCACAATGCGCACATAGTCGTTTGCCTCGGCGGGCGTAAGCTCCATTTCAGAAAGCAGACCCGAATAATTTATAATCGAAGTAAGGGGTGTTTTCAAATCGTGCGAAACGTTGGTAATCAGCTCCGATTTCATGCGTTCGGCTTTCATGCGGCTTGAAACCGCCTCGTTCACACCCTCGCCGATGCTGTCTATCGCATTGCACATCTCGCCGATAACGCCCTTGTCGCGGCTTTCGATTTTATACGCCGTGTTGCCCATTCGAATCTGCATAATGCCTTTTTTCAAATCGTCAAAATGCTTTAAGGCATACATCATGCCGCCGCACACAACGATAAATGCGAATAAAGAAAGCATGGGGCTATGAAACAATAGCAGAATAAGGGTGTAAATCGCAAGAATGACGCAAGCGCCGATTCCGGCTTTTTGAAACAGTCCGCGTCGGATATAAACAAACGATTTTCTTGCATCCCGCCAAAGCCGCCGCACAATGCGGAAAAACAGCCAGTGGTTTAAAAATTCCCGCGCTTTCAGCACACGTACAAGCGAGAGCAGAAACGCCAGCGGCACGCACAGCAAAACCGAGATGCCCACACCGCCCAATATGCAGTATGAAAGCGCGTTCACACATTCCGCGCCGCTCAGCCAATGGAAGGTAAGCGCTGCAATTCCCGCGCCGCTTAAGCACAGCAATCCGCCCGTGATCTCAACCGGCAGGCGGTCGACTAAAATCAGCTTTATTTTGTCACTTTCCGCTTCCCTGCCCGCAACAAACAGCAAAAATACCAACAAGGCAAGGGATATAAGCAGGC
>CAKSHV010000203.1 GCA_934457515.1 uncultured Clostridia bacterium | reverse complement strand
AAACAAGCTTCGCATACCCATAAACTATTCACATTGAGGCGGGAAAAGGGTACACCATGACCATAAAGAGCGGAAACGAAACCATAACGCTTCGTGATATTGCTGTGGGCGAGGTTTGGATTGCCGGCGGGCAGTCAAACATGGAAATGCCTTTAAAAACCTCTAAAAACGGCGGGCTTGAGCTGCAGTTTGTGAAGGGGGACGACATTCGCTATCTGTCGGTTCCGCGCAGAAGTGAAAAGGACAAGCCGTGTTGGGGCTGGCACTTTATTCCGCGCTATTCCGAAAATGTGCCATGGAAAGTGCTGGGCGGCGAAAACGGACTTGAGCTTTCCGCTGTGGCGTTTTACTTTGCAAAACGGCTGCGGGAAACGGAAAATGTTCCGGTCGGCATTATTGAGTGCGACTGGGGCGGTACATCGGTTTATCAATGGATTGGACGGGAGGATTTACTTGAAAACCCAAAAACGCGCCCGTATTGCGAGCAACAGTTTAAGGATTTGGACGCGATGAATCCCGAAGAGTACATACCCGCACAAAATGCATATCTTGAAAAAATGGCAAAGCTTTGCCCCGCAACCCTGCCGGGCGAAGGATTCACGTTCCCCCAGGTTCCGCTTAACCCCCGCAACTCGTGTCGGTACGGCGGTTTGTATGAAACCATGTTTCAAACCATTTGCCCCTTTATGGTAAAAGGCGTGATTTGGTATCAGGGCGAAAGCGACGCCGAGGCGGACAAAAGCATAGTCAAAGAGCGCTATAAAGCGGGATTTCGTTTGCTTAAAGAGGTTTGGCGTCGGGATTTGCAGAATAAAGATTTGGTGTTTATCACAACGCTTTTGGCGGCATTTTCCTGCGAATGGACAGACGGCGCGGACGGGACGGCGTTTGCGCAAATCCGCGAGGTGCAAAAAGAGCTTGCGGAAGAGGATGAAAATTCATATTACATAAACTGCACCGACAACGGCGAACGATATAATATTCATCCGTATGAAAAGCGCATGCTGGGCGAGCGCATGGCGGCGTGTGCACTTTCCGAATGTTATGCGGAAGACGTTTTATGGAAAAGCCCTGTTATGGACAAAATTCGATTGGAAAACGGAACGCTTTATATCGATTTTAAGCACTGTTACGGCAATTTAATGGGCGATAATTTAGAGATAAAAGGCTTTGAAGTGAAGATAGATAACAAGTGGGAAGACGTTGTAATGTCGTCCGGCGGGTCGTTTGTATTTTCCAAGCGAAACGATTTGCAAGGCGCAAAAAGCGTGCGTTTCTGCTATAAAAACTATTTTCATGTTCATTTGTATAACGGACTGGGACTGCCTGCTGTTCCGTTCGGCGAAACCGAAATTTTGAATGAAAAGAAATAAGGAGAAAAAGTACATGTTTAAATTAGCAAAACCGATTTTCTTAAAAGACATGGAAAAAGAAATGAATATCACCGCGTTTTTTGCGGCAAATTTTGAGTGCAGCGGCGAAGACGCAAAACTTTGCATTACAGGCGCGACTTATTACCGCGTGACGGTGAACGGCGAATTTGTGTGCTACGGACCTGCACGCGCGCCCCGCGGCTTTACAAGGGTTGACGTGATAGATATTTCAAAGCATGTATCCTGGGGATTAAACCAGATTGTTATTGAAGTGGCAAGCTATAACTGCGACACGTTCGCGTTTGTGAATGTTCCGGGCTTTTTGCAGGCGGAAATCACGGCGGACGAAAAAGTTGTTGCCGCAACCGGCTTTAATTTTGTTGGGTTTGCGGATATTGAGCGTGTGCAGAAAGCTATGCGCTATTCCTATCAGCGCCCCTTTTCGGAGGTGTATTTAAGAAAGGGCGGCAGCATGCTGAAAATGCCTGTTTCGACCGTTGAGCCCAAGCTTGGGTTTATGATTCGAAAAGTGCCCGAGCCGACCTATGACATTGTTTCTCCCGTTTCGGTTGCTTATAAAGGCGAGCTTGTTCCAACCGGAAACAAGCGCCCCTATCAGCGCTTTATCGACGGTGTGGGCAACGTAGGCATTATGGGCTTTAAATTAGACGAAATCAAGCAGCAGCCGCTTATCGATTTATTTGGCTATGATTATAAAGTAACCGAAACAAAAAGCAATTTAAACTTTCCGTATGAGATAAAAAAAGGCGAGTATGTGGTGTTTGACATGGGCCGGAACACTGTCGGGTTCATTCAGCACAAGGTGCACGCTTTGGAAGATGCGCGCATGATGATTGGTTTTACCGAGCGGGACAAGGACAACGGCAAATTCTTTGTGATGGAAAACGACATTACAAATGTGGTGGACTATCACATGATTGAGGGCGCGTACGAGGGCGAAACCTTTGAAGTAAATGGGTTCCGTTATCTGTATGTGTTTGTCACCGAGGGAAAAATCGAGCTTCAGAACCTTTCGGTCCGCGAATATACCTATCCTTTGGGCGAAATTCCGAAAATTAAGACCGATAATAAAAAATTAAATGAGATATACAATGCGGCGGCGCTGACTTTCCGCGAAAATACGTTAGATGTGTTTATGGACTGCCCGACGCGTGAGCGCGCCGGCTGGCTGATGGATTCTACTTTCACCGCGCGTTCGGAATATTTCTTCACCGGCAAAACCACCGTGAACGAGGCAATGCTTAATGATTACGTCGTTGCAACTTCGTTCCCCGAACTGCCCGAGGGCGCCATTCCCATGTGCTATCCCGCGCAGTCTATGGCGGGCATGTTCATTCCGCAGTATTGTCTGTGGTTTGGAATTCAGGTGTACGAGCAGATTGAGCGAAGCGGTCAGAAACCGGAAAAATACAGAAAAATTCTGTATAATCTGCTTGATTATTTCAAAAAGTTTGAAAATAAAGACGGACTTTTGGAAAAATTGGAAAACTGGAACTTTGTGGAATGGTCGAAGTGCAACGATTGGGTTATGGACGTGAACTATCCGACCAACATGCTCTATTTCCGCTATATTAAATGCATGGCGCTGCTGTTTGACGACGCTGTTCTTTTCAAAAAGGCGGACAAATTAAAAGATACTGTTATCGAAAAGTCGTTTAACGGCAAATATTTTGTTGAAAATGCGGTTTACGGCGACGACGGTTTGAAAAATACCGAAAACGTGTCCGAAACCTGCCAGTATTACGCGATTTGGATGGGCGTTGCGGACTTAAACGAACCGCGCTTTGCTTATCTTAAAGATGCAGTCGTTCACGCGTTCGGGCCATTCGGCACGCATGATTTTGTGCCCTATGAGCCGTCAAACGCGTGCATGGGTTTATACCTTCGCTTAGACGTTTTGCTT
>CAKSHV010000202.1 GCA_934457515.1 uncultured Clostridia bacterium | reverse complement strand
GTATAGGGGTCTGAAAACGAGTGATAAATGCCCTCGGCAACGCCGCCCGAAAAGGTTAAATAAGAAATGGGTTTTTCAAAGCCAAGCCCTTTATGCGTAATCAGCAGGTCGTAATACGGGCACTTTCCGATGCCGAAAGCGTGGCACAGCGCGGAAACCAGCACGGAAAGAACTTCGCCGCATGCCGCTTCGTTAAACGGACTGCCTTCGGCAAGGGGCAGACGCTTGTCCTCTATAATCTTTTTGATTTTCGGCGAAATATAGGTGATTTTTTTCTGAGAATCGAATTTAATCAGCCTGCCGCCAATGTCAAAACAGGCGGTATCCGCTGTTTTTCCGCGGTTAAACACCGCAATGTTGGTCGTTCCGCCGCCAATGTCTAAATTGGCGCACACGGTATGCTTTTCTTTGGACAGCCTGTCGCACCCCGCGCCTTTGCCGGATATTACGCTTTCCAAATCCGCGCCCGCCGTCGCGACCACAAAATCACCCGAAAACGAGCTTAAACGTTCCAGCACGGCACGTGCATTTTCTTTCCTTGCTGTTTCTCCCGTGATGATGACCGCGCCCGTGTCGGGGTCGTGAATCGAAACGCCCGCTTTTTCATATTCGTTTTTAATAATTTCTACCACCTTGTCGGCGTCTATTTCGGTTGCGGATTTTAAAGGCGTGAAATAAATGTTGCTTTTATAAATAATTTCTTTGTTTGTGATTTCCATTCGGGGCACGGTGTAACCCGCCGCCACATTTTCAACGGTGATATTTGAAAAGACAAGCTGGGTTGTGCTTGTGCCGATATCGATTCCAACGCTGAGAAGAACGTCTTTCATGTTTCACACCTCCTCCAAATAACGAAACAGCGGGTCTAAACCCTGCTCCGCTATGCTGTCAAGCAGAAATATCTTGGATATACCGCCGTTCTTCAGTGCCTGCTCCGCTTTTTTAATCTGCGCGTCCGATGCAATGGCAATTTTGGTAACAATGCCGATAACGGGTTTGCTAAACGTCATGGCGAAGGCGGGCGGAATGTAGTTTTCCTCGGCGGTCGGGTCGGCGACAACGCCGATGACGCGCGCGTCCGCCGAGCTTACAATCAGCGCTGCATAATAGTGGCGGTTCTCCAAATATTCGCCCGGCGTGTCAATGGCATTGGTGTATTGCTCAATCATCTGCGTTTTTTTGTACCGAACCGCAAGGCTGTGCAGTTTTTGGCATAGCGTTGTTTTCCCGCTGCGGCTTTTGCCCATAAAAATAATTTTCTTCATGTTTTGGTCACCTTGGTCGGCGTAAACTGCATGTAGTTTTCCATAATCTCCATAATGTCGTTTAAAGCCGATTCAACCGAGCTGACATCGCCCGTTAAAACCAATGCGCCGTTAAAACGGTCAATAAAGCCGATAAACACATCCGAGGCTTTGGTGGCAATGTCGGCGGCGATGATTGCTCCCTCGCTGGGGGTGATGGTTAAGACCCCGATTGCATCAAACCTGTCCTCTGCAATGCCCAGTTTTTCAAAGATTTCGGGAGTGGGGCTTGCAATCAGGTGCGCAAGCGTGATTTGCTTTCCCGGCACAAATTCCTGAATAATGCGCTGCTTTTCTTCCATATTTAAATGGCTCCTTTGTATAGATTTTCAATTTGCTCCTGCGTGGGCTGTATGGGATTGGCTTTCAGGCACCCGTCCGAAAGGGCGGCTTTTGCAATTGCGCCTGATAACTCTTTGGCGTCTTTTAAATCGATTCCCGCTGCCGAAAAACTGTTTGGTAAGCCGATTTTTGCAAACAGGCGTTCGATTTCGGAAATCAGCTTTTTAACTTGAAGTGCGGGGGCGCCGTTTGCGCCGAGCAGCTTTGCCATGTGCGCATATTTCAAAGCGGTTTGGCTTAAGTTATCCGAAAAACCGATATTCCCCGCATTAAAACGAATGACGTGCGGCAGTAAAACGGCGTTGGTTCTGCCGTGGGGAAGGTGCAGGCGCGCACCCGTATTGTGTGCAATCGCATGGCACAAGCCGAGATTTGTTTGGTTAAACGCGAGCCCCGCCATGCAGGAGGCAAAGTGCATTTGCTCCCGTGCGTGCTCATCGCCAGAAACCGAAAGCGGAAGATAAGAAAACACGATCTGCACCGCTTTTTCGCACAATGCGTCCGTAAACGGGTTGGAAAAAATCGAAACGTAGCTTTCAAGTGCGTGGCACAGTACGTCTGCACCGGTGTCGGCAACCACTTTCGGCGGGACCGAACGCACAAAGTCCAAGTCCAAAACAGCGGCTGAGGGCAGCATATCGTCCGTCACCAGGGGGTACTTTGTGTGGCTTTGTTCATCGGTTACAACCGAAAAAGAAGTGACCTCCGAGCCTGTCCCGCTGGTGGTGGGGACGGCAATCAGCGGCACTTTTTGTGCCTTTCCGCTTTTTATCGAAAACAGCAAAATCGCTTTTGCCGTGTCTATGGCAGACCCGCCGCCGAGCGCAATCATGCTGTCCGCGCCCGATTTTAAAAATGCGGTTATGCCTTTGGTGACCGATGCCAAGGTGGGGTCCGGCGTGAAATCGTCAAACAAAGCAAAAGCGGAAAATCGGTCGGTTATTTTCTTTAACAGTTCGGATTTGGAAAAGAACGGGTCGCACACGACAAACGGTTTTCGGCAGTCTGAAAATGCCTCTTTTGTGTCTTTTCCGAAATAAATTTTGACAGGCAGTGAAAATTGGTTCATGTTTTGTCTCCTTAATCTATCAACTGGTAAAATCCTCAATAAAGGCGCAAAGCGCCTGTTCGCCGTTTAAATATAAGCCCTCTTTCAGTTTTGTTCTTTCCTCTTCGGTTAAAGAAAGGGAGGAAGTGCTTATTTTTTCCTTTAGGTCGCCGTTCCGTGTCTGAATGACGATATATTTTCCCGATAGCTGCACAAAATAATGCTTGTCGCAAAAGTCGGGCAGTTTGCGGTCCAAAACAATTTTTTCGTTTGTTACCGAGCGAAGCGTCCATTCGGGAAACGTTTTTTGTATGTCCGATTCGGAACTGAAATTTTGCTTTTGTTTTTCGGTGTATTTGCTTACATGATTGCAAAGGGTGTGCGTGGTTACGAATTCGAGTGTTTTCGGGTTTTCCGAAATTTTTGCTTCGGCGTCTGCTTTTTCCGCGCCCGAGAATATGAAAAAGGAAAGCATGCCGCCGCATGAAATCCCAATGACAAAAATAAGCAGAATAATCAGAAAAATTTTGGTTTGTTTCATACAATCACCTGCTAATAGTATGGATAAAATTTGCTTGATTATACAAAAAAATCCCGCATACTTTTCGTATGCGGGAAAATAAATGTATCGGTTATGCATTGTAGCCG
>CAKSHV010000201.1 GCA_934457515.1 uncultured Clostridia bacterium | reverse complement strand
GCACCAGATAGGCTATCTCCAGCGCCGCCAAAAGCACGGCGCCGTAGATTAAAACCGCAAAATCCATATGGTTTAAAAACAGCAAAACCGTAAAACCGATAATGATAATAAACGAAATGGTAATCATCGGCCTTCTGTAGTTAAAAAGTCCCATGCGCTCCCCCTTTTTTTCTTTACAGCATTTTTTTCAAGTATTGCCCCGTGTACGACTTTTGGCATGCCGCAACCTGCTCGGGCGTGCCCTGCACAACCACCGTGCCGCCTCTGTCGCCGCCCTCGGGACCCATATCGATGATATAATCCGCCGTTTTAATTACGTCTAAATTGTGTTCAATGATAATCACCGTGTTGCCGCCGTCGGTTAATTTCTGCAGCACTTCAATCAGTTTATGCACATCCGCCGTGTGCAGACCGGTTGTCGGCTCGTCTAACACATATGCCGTTCTGCCCGTGCTTTTTTTGGACAGCTCGGTGGCAAGCTTCACGCGCTGCGCCTCGCCGCCCGAAAGGGTGGTTGCGGGCTGACCGAGCTTGATGTATCCGAGTCCCACTTCGCGGAGTGTTTCCAATTTTCTCTTGATTTTCGGAATGTTTTCGAAAAACGCCTCGGCGTCCTCCACCGTCATTTCCAAAACCTCGTAAATATTCTTGCCCTTGTAGCGAACCTCTAAGGTTTCGCGGTTATAGCGCTTGCCGCCGCACACATCGCACGGCACAAACACATCGGGCAGAAAGTGCATTTCAATTTTTATAATTCCGTCGCCCGAGCACGCCTCGCAGCGTCCGCCTTTGACATTAAAGCTGAATCTGCCCGCTTTATAGCCGCGCGCCTGTGCGTCCTGCGTTTGCGCAAACAGCTCGCGGATTTCGTTAAACAGTCCCGTATAGGTTGCGGGATTCGAGCGCGGCGTTCTGCCGATGGGCGACTGGTCAATGTTAATCACCTTGTCTAACTCCTCAAGCCCCGCAATCTCTTTATACTTGCCCGCTTTTTTCCGCGCGCCGTTTAATTCGGTTGCCAGAACCTTATACAAAATGCCGTTAATCAGGGAGCTTTTGCCCGACCCCGAAACACCCGTTACCACCGTCATAACGCCGAGCGGAATGGAAACATCGATATTTTTTAAATTGTTTTCCGCAGCGCCCTTCACGGTCAGCCACCTATCCTTGTTGTCCCGCCGCGTTTTCGGCACTTCAATCACTTTTTTGCGGCTTAAATACTGCCCCGTAATGCTTTTTTTGCACTTTTTAATGTCGTCTACCGTGCCGGCGCACACAATCTCGCCGCCGTGCACACCCGCGCCGGGACCGACGTCTACAATATAGTCCGCCTCCAGCATGGTTTCCTCGTCGTGCTCCACCACCAAAACGGTGTTGCCCAAATCACGCAGGCTTTTTAAGGTTTGAATCAGCCGTCCGTTGTCACGCTGATGCAACCCGATGCTCGGCTCGTCCAAAATATACAAAACGCCCATCAAACTTGAGCCGATTTGCGTTGCCAAACGGATTCGCTGCGACTCGCCGCCCGACAGGGTTGCCGACGCACGCGCCAGGGTTAAATAGTCAAGTCCCACATTCATCAAAAAGCCGAGCCGCGATTTAATTTCTTTTAAAATCTGCGCCGCAATTTTGGCTTCTTTCTCATTTAATGTAATTTTATCAAAAAATTCTATGGTTTTCCCAATGGAAAGATGGGTTAAATCGCTGATGTTTAAGCCGTTTACCGTAACGGCAAGGGTCTCCTTTTTAAGCCGTTTGCCGCCGCAGGTCGGACAGACCATGTTTGTCATCACCGTTTCCAGCTCCGCTTTAATAAAGTCGGAGGATGTATCGCGATATCGGCGCTCCAAATTGCCGATAACGCCCTCGAACGATGCATGATACATGCCGCCGCCGTATTCCCGCTCGTATTCAAATTTCACTTTTTCGCGACCCGTTCCGTACATTAAAATGTCTTTCGCCTTTTGCGGCAAATCTTTATAAGGCATGTCCAGTGAAAAACCGTAGTGCTCGGCAAGGCCTTTATAGGTCATCATGGCAATGCCGTTTTCCGAAACAGTGTTCCAGCCGCTTGCCGTAATCGCGCCCTCACGCAGGGTTTTCTTTTTGTCCGGCACAATTAAATCGGGGTCTACTTTTAAAAGCGTTCCAAGACCCGTACACTCGGGGCAGGCGCCGAAATGGCTGTTAAAAGAGAACATGCGGGGCGTTAATTCTTCTAAACTGATGCCGCAGTCCTGGCACGCGTAGTTCTGGCTGAACAGAAATTCCTCGCCGCCGATGACGTCGATAATCACCAAATCGCCCGCCATTTTCAGCGCGGTTTCCACCGAATCGGTCAGGCGTGTTTTCACGCCATCCCGCACAACCAGGCGGTCAACTACAATTTCTATATTGTGCTTTTTGTTTTTCTCCATAGGAATTTTGTCTGAAAGTTCATACATGTTCCCGTCTACGCGCACGCGCACAAATCCGCTTTTTTTCGCGTCTTCAAACACTTTCTGATATTCGCCCTTACGGGAACGGACAACGGGGGCAAGCACCTGAAACTTTGTGCCTTCGCCAAGTTCCATCACTTTATCCACAATTTCGTCCACCGTCTGCTGAGTAATTTCCTTTCCGCACTGCGGACAGTGCGGCACGCCGATTCGCGCGTATAAAAGGCGCAGATAGTCATAAATCTCGGTCACCGTTCCGACAGTCGACCGTGGGTTCTTACTGGTTGTTTTCTGGTCGATTGAAATTGCGGGCGACAAACCGTCGATATAGTCAACGTCCGGCTTTTCCATTTGTCCCAAAAACTGGCGGGCATAGGAGGAAAGGGATTCAACATACCGCCTTTGCCCCTCGGCATAAATGGTATCAAACGCAAGAGAGGATTTGCCCGAGCCGCTGAGTCCCGTGATAACCACCAGCTTGTCGCGCGGGATTTTCACATCCACATTTTTCAAATTATGCTCTCTGGCACCTTTCACATAAATTTCTTTAAACGCCATCTTCGTCTTTCAACTCCTGTATCTTGTCACGCAAAAGCGCCGCGCGCTCAAACTGCAAATTCTTTGCCGCCTCGCGCATTTGCTCGGTAAGCGAGGCAATCACCTTTTTCTTATTCTTTTTGTCCACTTTGCCCTTCGGCACGGTGAGTGCAGCGGTCGCCTCGATAATTTCGCGAACGTCTTTGATAATGGTTTTCGGCACAATGCCGTGTTTTTCGTTAAACGCCGTCTGCAATTTGCGGCGGCGGTTGGTTTCGTCAATCGCACTTCTCATGCTGTCGGTTACGGTGTCGGCATACATAATCACCTTGCCCTCGGCGTTTCGCGCCGCGCGGCCTATGGTCTGTAT
>CAKSHV010000200.1 GCA_934457515.1 uncultured Clostridia bacterium | reverse complement strand
CGCTTGTCCTCTTCATATTTTGTGCTTTTTACGGCGGAATAAGGAAATGCGCCGCCGAGCAGCGTTATGTTTTTCGGCATCGGTATTAAATTCATGGTGTTACCCCCTGTTTTTTTGTTCAAGAAAAGTGTAGCATTGATAGCAAAAAATGTCAAGCAAAACATTTGTTACTTGTGCCGAAAAAGCGCACTTGACAATTTTTTTATCATATAGTATACTGAATTTAAAGGCGGGTAATGGAGGTGCGCGATGAAAAAGAGATATTTTGCGATTGGATTTACGGTGTGCGTGATTGCGGCGATTTGTGCGTATTCAGCGCACCCTAAATATGCATTTGCTTTGGAAAACTGTCAATTCACACGTGGAAATTATGTGTTTAAGATTTACGGCTCACGCACCATGGTTGTGAGCTACGGATATAAAAAACCGCGCGAAATATCTCCCGAAATGCCGGCTGAAGAAGCCGACCGCTTGGATTATTTGCGCAAGGCAAAAAGAAGCAATGAAATTACTGTAAAAATCGGGATAAAACAGCTTTCAAAGCAGCAGTATGATGAGTTTGCCGAGTTGTTTGCGGCGGCAGAAAAAAAGAATGCGGAATATCTTCGCACTTACCGGGTGCCCTATTATTTGACGGGGGACTGCGGCTTTTATGATGCACCCGTCTGGGAGGCGGTGTTCCCCAAAAAAGACGGCATTGCAAACGCCTATTTTGTGTGGGGTACGGTTGTGGACGGCGAGCCGATGTATGCACAAATCGCACAAAGAGCGGCAGACATATCACCGATACCGGTTACGGATATGGTCGGAAATTCCGTTCGAATTGCAAGCTATGACGATGCAGATTTTAAGGCGTATGCCTTTTCCGATCACTCAAACTGGAGGTTTTCGGACCGTGTGATGATGCGTGTTTGGCCGGATTATCTTTATAAAAAGGGCGTGAAAGTTGAGATTCATGACTTTTTAGATTATCTTTTCTGGGAAAAGTTTCCACCAAGCAAGAAAAAGTGCAAATATAAACTGTAAGCGGCGCATTTGGCGCCGCTTTTTTGTGCTTTGGGGGTGACATAAAACGGTTTGCAAGGTACAATACTATATATCGGAGGCGGGAAAATGAGCGAGATTGTAATTGATAAAGCGAACCGTTCGGATTTGGAACGGATTTTGGAGATATATGCGCATGCGAGGGCGTATATGGCGCAAAACGGAAACGCGAGCCAGTGGGGGAACGGCTACCCTGAAAAGGCGCTTTTGGAGTCGGACATTCAAAAGGGCGAGCTTTATGTTATGAAAGAAAAAGAACGGATTTTCGGCGTGTTTGCGTTTATTATCGGCACCGATCTGACATATGGTGTTATAGAGGACGGGGCGTGGCTTTCAAGTGATTTGCACGGCACGATTCACCGAATTGCATCGGACGGGAGCGTGCGCGGTGTGCTGGACAAGGCGGTTTCGTTTTGCGAATCGAAAATCAAGCATCTTCGGATTGACACGCATGAAAATAACAAAATTATGCAGTATTTAATAGAAAAGAACGGATTTAAAAAGTGCGGCAGAATTTATGCGGATGACGGAACGCCGCGGATTGCTTACGAAAAATTCTGATAAATTCCAAGAAATTCACAGGCTTTTTTCATATTTTTTTCAATTTTTTTCGGTATACTTTAGGTGCAAATAAGAAAGAGATTACAATGCAAAACTCTTTCGAAAAAAGAAAGGAAGAAATGTATGAAAAAGCGATGGAAAGCAGCATGGATTTCGGTTTTTGCAGCGGTAGTAATTGCAGCACAGCTGTTTATTTTTCCGCATGCACAGGCGGCGGGAACGCCGACGGCGCTTACCATTAACCAAAGCGGCATATACTTCCTTTCAGGCACGTGCAGCGATGGCAGTGTGACGGTGAAAAAAGGGACAACGGACGTGACGCTGATTTTGGATAATTTAACGCTTTCTTCCGCAGACAGTGCGCCTATTTGTTTAAACAAGAGCACGGCGGTTACGCTGACGGCAAAAGAGGGGTCGGTAAACACCCTTTCGGACACCGAAAAGAACAACGATGAGACGTATGCGAGTAATTTAAATGCCGAAAATGCGGTGATTAAATGCAAAGACAGGTCGAACGTTGTAATTGACGGGTCAGGCACAATTATAATTGCTGCCAACGGAAAAAGCGGCATTAAATCAGGCGCTTCGACTGAGAAAGAAGGAAATGCGACCCTTACAATAAAAGAAGTTACGCTTGAAATTAACGCGCCTGTGAATGACGCGATAAATGCAGAAGCAAGCCTTGCAATCGAAAGCGGGTCGCTTTCCCTTTCAGCGGGGGACGATGCGATTCACAGCGATTATGATTTGCAAATCGGAACGAAAAACGGCGAAAATGTGCCTGTTATCAACATTTCGTCCTGTTATGAGGGCATAGAGGGCGCAAACATTCACATTGATTCGGGAGACATTACCGTTCATGCAACTGATGACGGAATAAATGCAGCAAACGGTGATTTAAAAGGCTATGCGTTTACATTAGACATTGCGGGCGGCACGGTTTTGGCGGTTGGCAATTCGGGCATGGCGCAAACGCCGGGGGACGGTTCGCAGAATTATCTGATTTTCACGGCGGGGCAGACAACAGGCTTTGGCGGCGGCAGAAAACTGTTCGGCAACAGAGGCAATATGCAGCCGAGCGGCGACATGGGACAGAATGAAAATCAAATGCCGGACGGGAATGCTCCGCAGGGCGCAACCCCGCCTGAAATGCCGAACAATTCACAAGACGGACAGCAAAGCGACACGCTGAATATCAGCGCAGGCGACAGCCTTGAAATTTCAGATGCGAGCGGCAATGTAATTTACAGCAGCAAAGCGGTAAGAAATGCAAACTATGTGTTATATTCTTCGCCGAGCCTTTCGGACAGCGAAACATATTCTCTTTCGGTGAACGGCACGAATGTTTTAAGCACCACGATTTCGGACAGCAAAAACGTGCGCGGGTTCAGTATGGGCCGTCCGAACGGCGGACAGAATTTTAGTGGCAATGAAAATGCAAATGCGGACTCGCAAGAGTCTGCATTTGCGGACGTTAAAAACAAAGACTGGTTTTTTAATGCCGTGTGTCTTACATCAGCAAAAAAGGACTGATGAACGGCGTTTCAAGCACGCAGTTTGTGTCTAACACTTCTGTCACGCGCGGTATGTTTGTTACGGTTCTGTACCGTTTGGAAAACGAACCCGCGGTTGACGGAAACAGCACTTTTTCAGATGTTTCAGAGGATGCATATTATAAAAATGCGGTGATTTGGGCGGCGGAAAAAAGCATTATGACGGGGGACGAAAGCGGATTGTTCAGCCC
>CAKSHV010000199.1 GCA_934457515.1 uncultured Clostridia bacterium | reverse complement strand
GTCTGCAAATGCGCATTCTGAAATGATTGTTAGGCCTTCAGGAAAAGCAACACTCTCGACAGCAGAGTTGCAAAAGCAATTTGCATCAATTACCGATACATCATCCGGGATGTGTACCATCGTCGATCGACCGCAATATGCCTTTAGGTGGCCTGCAATGATTTCAAAATCATCGACGGCAGTATATTCCGCAAAGGAATATGCGGTTCCACAATATTCGCAAACAAAATCCGTTTTGCAGTTCGGCAATGCCGCTCCACAGTTTTTACATTTCAGAAAGACAGGATTCATATTCTTTGTTCCTCTCTAGAAAATAATATGTTCGATGTGGTACAATTCTTGTCCGATACCGACTGTCAGAATGGCAATTTTGCCATCTTGCAGTTCGACTTTATACTTTGTTCCGTAGATGGTTATTGTTTTGTTCGATTCTTTTTGAATGTCGATAACTCCCATAGAGAGAACTTCGGCATGCTTGACTTTATCGTGTGTGACGATGTATTCCGTTTTATTTGGATATGTAAAAGTCATTGACGTGTCGCCGTTCGTTTTGGTAAAATTAATAATTGTGCCAACTGGAAAATCACTGCCGGAAACCTCACCAATTCGTGTGACATGTTTTGCTACGCTTTTTAAGAAATCGCCGAACCCCATAATAATCCTTCTTTCTTTTTCTTTTTTTGTGGTGACAATTGAAATGTCGTCCTGCCTTTCCGAAATGGGTTCCCTAATTATAGCACAACACCGCGTCCCTTATTTGGGACGCGGCGCTTGTTCCTATGATTCTTGAAATCTTTTTTGAAGTGTTGAACAATATTTTTCATTTCATCATCGAGAAACCTGAAAGCGCAGTCTGCAATCCATTCAGGAATGTTGTAATATGCTTCTGCCATAGCCGCGGTTATATCTGTCAATGTATCGCTGTCTCCACCGACGGACACGGCATTGCGAAGTGCGTCCTCGAAGTTGGTTGCTTCATAAAATGCCTCCATGGCAATGGGAACCGTCCCCTGACAACTTGCATCAAATTCATAGCATGAACGAATTTCACCGAGTGTTTGCGCAAAAGCGATCGGGTAATATGAAGTTTCTATATATTCACGGATTTCTTCCTTTGTCCGGCTGTGCCTTGCCATCCATATTACGGCACTGACAGCCTGTGCACCTTTTATTCCTTCTGGGTGATTGTGTGTTACCTCTGCGGTTAGTTTTGCGATATGCTCTGTTTCCTGAAGTGTGTCTGCAACCCATCCAACGGGGGATACTCTCATTGCAGCACCATTGCCATAACTATTGTACGGTTCGGTCTTTCCCATTGTCAGCCAATCATAAAAAAGGTTTCCATATCCGGCGTTTAACCGTTTCTCTCCGTGATAATGCATCCGTTCAATCAGCAGTCGCTTGAAACCATCATCACTGCCGGCTTCGTTTCGATGCAGTAGAGCGTCCGCTACAGCAACGGTCATGACACTGTCATCTGTGAATTCGCAGGGACAAGCGATGAGTCCGTCCCCGCCGAATAAATTAAAACTTTTACTTTTATGGTCGTCAAATTCGAATCTTGATCCGACGATATCTCCGATGATTGCACCAAGCGTGATAATCCACTCCTTCAATTGTTTTTTCTAATGATAACACAATGCTGTGCCCCTCTTGTGGGACACAGCATTTTTTTGCAAGCATTATCTGTCAAGTGTAAGAAAACAAAATTCATCTGTGATGTCCTCCCGAGAACTTGCTCTTATTGCTCCCACATATTGATTTTATATTACACCGTATAGATATCCTTTACCGTGTTTTGAATTGCCTTCGTAAGGAAGTAACTCTAAACCATCATCGGCATTTGTGGCACATCGTATGAATTTTTTTGTCAAGTCTGGGATATCTTCTCGTGTCATTGCTTCATTTATATCTAACCAAACAACTTCATCATTCTCATCATTGTCAGAGCTTGCGTCACCTGAAATATATTCAGCAGCGAAAGCAACATACCAATCATGTGAGTTAAAGCGAATTGCAATGATCTGTTTAGGCTCGATAGTCACCTTGGTTTCTTCGTAAAATTCTCTCTTTACTGCTTCCTGCGGCGTTTCACCATACTGCACATACCCACCCGGAACTATTAGCTTTCCTTTTCCGTCTCCATAGGTATGTCGAGCAAGCAGAACCTTTCCGTTATTTATAACCACACCTGTTACTGATTGACACCAGTTTGTATTATTACTTTCCATTTAACCCTCCGCAAAATTAATTAACTGTTTTAAACTTTGAATACTCCATTTATCAGTATTTTTGCCGTTTCGATCTATAAAAAATGATGTGAAACCTTGTTCTCTTGCTCCATCAGCTTCTGGCTTGTAATCGTCAACATATATGCTTTCTTGAGCCGTGACACCCTGTGCGTTCAGTGCTGCATTAAAAATAATAGGACTTGGTTTTCCTACACCTACTAAGGAACTTGCGGTAAATGAAGTAAAGTATTTAGCGATTCCCAATTGTTTTAATGTGTATTCAAGGGACGGAGAGGTATCGCTTATTACGCCCATTTTATATCCGTGATTATGGAAATACTCCAAAACCTCTACGGTTTCGGGAAATAGCAGACGGTCTTTGTTGCACCAAAGCTCACCAAACAGCAAAGTTGATCGTCTGTCCAAATCATTCTCAATACCCTCTCCGATAAGCAGATAGCGGTAAAATCTTTTGAAAAACTCCCGCTCGTCATCAAGCGTTTTATACCACGGCTTTTTGCCTTCACTTGCAAGGTTAAATAAATTCATCATTTTTTCGTAGGGCAATTCAAAAGGTTTTCCGCTCCATTGGCTGATTATCTGATCTCGCCAACATTCTTTTTCTTTGTCAAAATATGTGAGTGTACCGTCGCGGTCAAAGAATATAGCTTTATATTTCACTTTTTTATATCTCCTTTTCGCAAGATTCGTTTAAATTAAATATTCGAGTAATTTTATATACTTCATCAATTATAAACAATACGCCTTTTTATTTCATTTTACCATAATATACATATCCGTACAACAAATAAAAGTTATATAATTCCAAATATATTTTATCTAATCTTAAATTCTTTTGCTTTTTGCTTGACAACAAATCGATTGCTTGTTATTATTTAATAAATCTTTATGGAGGTTGATGTTATGTTCTCTATCATCATTCGACGCAGACGATGAAGGCTTGTATCTGATTTAGGTACAAGTCTATTCGCTTTGTGCCTAAACGAATGATGAGAAGAAACTTAACTTTTTATTGTACTGTTGATGGCACAAATGCTGTTGGCAGTATTTTTTATATTAGGAGAATTGTTATGAAGATAAACAAATCAACATTAAACGAAGCAATATAT
>CAKSHV010000198.1 GCA_934457515.1 uncultured Clostridia bacterium | reverse complement strand
GTATACGGCTTTAAAATGCCAAACGACAAAGAGGCAAGAGCGCCGATAAAAAGCGCCAAAACGACAGGAATCAGGGCGGAAACAGACCGCTTTAGACGGAATGTATCCATTAAAAACGAGGTCACCACCTCCAAAAGAGAAACCGAAGAGGTAATTGCCGCGAAAAACACCATTAAAAAAAACAATGCACCCCAAAATCTGCTAAACGGCAGATTGGCAAAAACAGCGGGCATGGTGCGGAACAAAAGTCCCTCGCCGCCCTGCGGCTCCAAGCCGAATGCGAAAACCGCGGACAGAATTAATATGCCCGAAAGAAAGGCAACTGCCGTGTCCAGCACGGGAATCACAACCGCATTTTTGGGCAGATTGGCGCTTTTGCTTAAATAGCTGCCGTAGGTGATGATGGCGCCCATGCCGAGCGACAGGGAGAAAAACACCTGTCCCATGGCATTTATGCAGATTTTAGGCAGGTCGGACAGGTTAGAAATCCGCGGCACAAGGAAAAATTCAATGCCCTCTTTTGCGCCCGGCAGACTTGCCGCATAAATTGCTAAGATGCACAGAATAACAAACAGGGCGGGCAGAAGCAGTTTGCTTATTTTTTCAATGCCGCCCGAAATACCCTTTAAAACAATGAAAAAAGTAAGTAAAGCGAACAGAGCATGAAAGACTGCCGGTTCGAGCGCATTTGCGGAGAATGTGTCAAAATCGGGGACAATACCAAAGAGATACCCGAAAAAATAGCGAATGACCCATCCGCCCACCACGCTGTAAAAGCAAAGAACGATAAAGGCGCACAAAACACCGATGCTGCCCACCGCGCCGCACCCCTTTTTCAAGGTTTCAAACGCGCCGAACGGGCTTTTTTCGGTGTATCTGCCAAGCGCCATTTCGGACAGCATAAGCGGCGCGCCGAACACAATTAAAAACACAAAATAAATCAGAACAAACAGTCCGCCACCCAAATTCCCCGCAAGGTACGGAAATTTCCACAGGTTTCCCAAGCCCACCGCTGCGCCTGCCGACGCCAGCACAAATCCCAAATTCGAGTTAAAGCTTTCTCGTTTCATGCGTTCACCTCTTTTTTAAAAGTATATGCAAAGACAGCAAAAACATGTACAAGCATACTTAATTATCGAATGAAAACAGGGCAAAAAAGTAAAAATAAGACGAAAAAGTAAAAAATAGTAAAATTTTATAAAAAAACAGTTGAAATTTGAACCGAATTGTGGTACACTTAATTATATCGAAAAAAGTGCGGAAGGAGCTTGTTAATTTATGGAAAGTAAAACCACGCTTGTTCAGAAAGAAATGATGCAGGCTTTAAAAAATAAAGAAACCGCGCGGAAGGACACGCTTTCGGTGCTGCTCTCTGCCTTAAAAGGCAAGGCAAAAGATAAGCGCGAGCCTTTAACCGAGCAGGAAGAAAACGATATTATATTAAAAGAAATCAAGCAGACAACCGAAACCATGGAGAGTGCGCCTGCAAGCCGAACCGATATTATAGACGAGTGCAAGGCTAGAATTGCGGTTTTAAGCGAATTTGCGCCCAAACAAATGTCTGAGGCGGAAATTAAAGACACGGTTTTGGCTTTAATTGCCGAGCTTAAAATCGAGAGCCCGTCCATGAAAGACAAGGGCATTATTATGAAGAATCTCATGCCGCGCGTTTCCGGCAAGGCAGACGGCGGGCTTGTGAATAAAGTTGTTAGCAGTGTTTTAAGTTAAGTTAAAAGAAACAAAATACCTTGAACATTTTGCCAAGGTATTTTTCTTTTTCCAAATTTTTAGGTGAGGTGTTTTTGTGAAACTGCTGGAGGACAAAATTAAATCCTGCGGAAAAACGGTCGGCAGCGACATCGTTAAGGTGGACATGTTCTTAAACCACCAGGTAGACCCCGTTTTGATGCACGAAATCGGAAAAGAATTTAAACGGCTGTTTGAAAACGAAGGAATCACAAAGATTTTAACCATTGAGGTTTCGGGCATTGCGCCGGCTGTTTTCGCGGCTTTGGAACTGAATGTTCCGTTGGTTTTTGCCAAGAAAAACGAGGCGAAAAATTTAGACGCGTCGGTTTATTCGGCAGACGTTTTTTCGTTTACCAAAAATAAAACCTATACCATCCGCGTGTCCAAAGACTATCTTTCAAAAGACGACAAAGTACTTTTGATTGACGATTTTCTGGCAAACGGAAAAGCACTTTTGGGCATGCTTGATATTGTTAAGCAGGCGGGTGCCGAAACAAAGGGCATCGGCATTGTGATTGAAAAAGGGTTCCAGCCCGGCGGGAAGGAAATCCGCGATATGGGCTACCGCGTGGAGTCATTAGCAATTATTTCTTCCATTGCAGACGGCGTGATTACGTTTGCGGAAAATAATTGTTAAAATATAATTTTATTTTAATTTCGGAGGGAAAAGAAATGAAAAAGTGCACAAAAATCTTAGCGCTGATTCTTGCCGCTGCCATGGTATTCTGCCTGGTTTCCTGCGGTAACAATGACGCGGCACAGGACGGCACAGAGGCAGCAGGCATTGCAAAGGACAAGATTAAAGTCGGCGTTATTCACATCGGTGACCCGGCAGACGGTTCCGGCTACAGCTTTGCACATGACCAGGGTATTGTCGGCATGCAGAAAAACATAGGTTTGTCCGACGATCAGATTGTTCGTAAATTAAACATTGCGGACGATTCTCCGTCCGCAGTACGTGAAGCAATCGAAGCATGCATTGCAGAAGGCTGCAACATCATTTTCGGTACAAGCTACGGTTATATGGACACAATGGAAGAACTTGCGGCTGAGTATCCGGACGTATACTTCTCTCACGGCACAGGCTACAAGAGCAACGACAAGAATTTTAACAACTATTTCGGCAGAATTTATCAGGCACGTTATTTGGCAGGTATCGCAGCCGGCATGAAAACACAGTCGAACAAAATCGGCTATGTTGCGGCATACGGCACAGAGCTTGCTGAAACCTGCAGCGGTATCAACGCATTCACATTGGGCGTTCAGTCTGTAAATCCGGAAGCTAAGGTTTATGTTAAAACTTTAAATTCATGGTATGACCCGGCAAACGAAACCGCTTATGCAGACGCTTTGATTGACATGGGCTGCGATGTTATCGCACAGCACTGCGACACGGCTAACCCGCAGATTGCGGCACAGAAAAAGAACGTTTGGGGCTGCGGTTATAATTCGGATATGACGCCTGAAGCACCGAAAGCACATTTAACTGCGCCGATTTGGCACTGGGACGTTTACTACACAGCAGCTGTTCAGGCAGTAATTGATGGCAAATGGAAAGAATTCGGCAACTACTTTGCAGGTATTAAAGAAGGCTTTGTCGGCATTTCGCCCCTTTCGGACAACTGCGCACCGGGCACAAA
>CAKSHV010000197.1 GCA_934457515.1 uncultured Clostridia bacterium | reverse complement strand
GCCGAAAAGAACTGGACGGACTGCGAGCTTGCCATTGAAACGGCTATAGAGCGGGGCGCAGACGAGATTTGCCTGACATGTGCTTTGGGCGGCAGGGCAGACCATGAAATGGCAAATTTGCTGTTGCTTTCACGCTATGACAACGTGTATATCAAAGAGCCTGCTCTTTCGGTCTATTGCTGCAAAGACAGGCTGGTACTTAAAAATAAAGTCGGCAAAACGATAAGCATTATTCCGGCTGTTTCCTCGGTTTTGTCCCTTTCCGGATTTAAATATCCGCTTTCAAAGTTTGAGGTTACGGTCGGCAGCACGCGCGGCATCAGCAATATTGCAGAATGCGACAGGGCTGAAATTGTTGTGCACAGCGGCAACGTTTTGGTTTTTGTAAATGAATAAATAAATAGTTTTCACCAAATGCATTCTCTTTCAATATACTGATATTGAAGAAGCGCCTTAAAGGATTGATTGAAGATGTATAGAAGATGCAGGTGGTGGAGCTGCCTTGTTGTGGGGCTTGCAGTGGGTGTTTTGGTCTACCTTTTGCTTCCGATTGAGTGGCTTATGGTTATCCTTTGTGTTCTGCTGCTCTACATAGGCTGTTTGTTTATGTTTCATTAGAAAGGGATGTCGCTATGAAAATTGTGGTTATTTGTCCGTCTAAATTCTGGGGCAAAATTTTAAAAAGCATTTTCAAAATTTAAGCAGGTTACCCAAAGAAAAAGCAAAAGGCGGTTTTCGGGGTCGAAAACCGCTTTTCATTTTACGGAGGATTGGTATGTCAGACGGATATTACACGGTAAAAAAGCGTGGAATCGGCGAAATTGTTGAAAAAAAATCGAAATTTATTGCAACTGTAATCCCGGTTGTGACGAATGAAGAAGCCTTAGCTGAAATCGAGGCGCTTCGCTCAAAATACTGGGACGCACGGCACAATGTGTATGCCTACACGCTGCTTGACGGACAGATGAAACGCTATTCGGATGACGGTGAACCGTCCGGCACGGCAGGTATGCCGATTTTAAATGTGCTGGAAAAGGAAGAACTTAAAAACGTTCTGGTGGTGGTAACGCGCTATTTCGGCGGCATTCTGCTCGGTACGGGCGGACTTGTGCGCGCGTATTCCGCAGCGGCAAAGGCGGGGATAGACGAATCGGGCATTGTCCGGCGCACAAAATGCAGCCTGATTCAAATTAACTGTGCCTATCCGCTTTTGGGAAAAATTCAAAATTATGTTGCTGCGCGCGAGGGCGCGGGCATTAAAGATGTTTTGTATACCGACGCCGTTTCGGTTTCTGCCTATCAGACGGCGGACGGGGAACAAGCGTTTATTGCAGGAGTCACCGAACTGACCGACGGAAAAGTGCAAATAACCGTAACGGGGACAAGCTATGAAGATTTTGACAAAATATGAAAACTTTAAAAAATAATTTATTTAAATTATTGACTTTATTTCATTTCTATATTATAATATCATTATGTGAAAAATTTAAGGAGGCAGTTTTAGATGGGAAAGAGTATAGCAAAGCTATTGATTGTTGTCCTTCTGATCGCGGCGGTTACTTACACTGCGTTCTTCGACGTTACAATCCTTGGCTACAGAAACTACAGCGTACTGGATAAAGAGCACGGTGTAAAAAGAGGTCTGGACTTAACAGGCGGTTCGGTTATCGTGTATGAAGCGGATACCAACAAGGCAAGCGCTGAGGACATGTCCAAAGTTGAAAGCATTATGCGTAAACGTCTTGACGGTTTGGGATATACCGAAGCTACCGTTTCCCTGCAGGGGGACAAGCGTGTGCGCATTGAAATTCCTTCCATCACCAATCCGGAGGAAGCAGTAGCACAGCTCGGTCAGACCGCACAGCTCACTTTTGTTGACGCTGACAACAACGTTGTTATGACAGGCGCGGACATTAAGAGCGCAAAGAAAATGTACGGCGCGGTAACCGAAAACGGTGCATCGCAGAACTATGTGCAGTTAGAGCTTACCAAAGAGGGCGTAACCAAGTTCTCCAAAGCTACGGCAGACGCTGCGGCACGTGCATCCGAAAACAAAAACTACATTGGCATTATGCTCGATGACCAGGTAATTTCCGCTCCGTTCGTAAGCCAGCAGATTACATCTGATTCTGCGGTTATTACAGGCGACTTTAAGCCCGAGCAGGCAGTTGAACTTGCAAACTTAATTTCTGCAGGTCAGCTTCCGTTTAACTTAAAGAACGTTGAGCTCCGCTCGGTTGGACCGACACTTGGTGAACAGGCACTTGAAACATCGCTTACGGCAGCGGGCATCGGTATTTTACTGGTTATGCTGTTTATGCTTATCGTATACAGAGTTCCGGGTTTTGCGGCAGATATTGCCCTTTTGGCATATGTTGGCCTGCTGGCTTTGATTATGGGTCTTTTGAGAGTTAACCTTACACTTCCGGGCTTTGCAGGTATTATCCTGTCTGTCGGCATGGCGGTTGACGCAAACGTTGTTATTTTCGAACGTATTAAAGAAGAAATTGCAAGCGGCAAAACCATTAATGCAGCTGTAGGCTCCGGCTTTAAGCGCGCATTTACCGCAATTATCGACTCGAACGTTACAACCTTAATCGCGGCAGCTGTTTTGTTCTTCTACGGAACAGGTACGATTAAAGGCTTTGCCGTAACGCTTGGTCTTGGTATTCTTGTAAGTATGTTCACTGCAATCGTTGTAACAAAGTTCATCTTGGTTCAGATTGCAAACATCATCGGCAAAAACCAGAAATTATACGGCGGAAGATAAGGAGGCTGAAAAAACATGTTTACTATAACAAAACACAGATTTATTTACTATTCCATTTCAGCTGTTATTATCCTGGCTGGTATTATCATGGGATTTGTAAAGGGTTTTAATGAAAGCGTTGAATTTATCGGCGGTACCGAAATTTCGGTTGAAGTCGGCAAGGCATTTGATAATGCGGAAATCGCAAAGGTTGTATCCGACGCGACAGGCGTTGAGGTTTCCACCGTTCAGAAGATGGGCGATGCGAAAACACAGGCGTCTATCAAATCGCTTGAATTAAATTCCGAGCAGCGCGACAAGGCAACAACTGCGCTGAAAGAAAAGTATGGCTTAGACGACAATGCAATTTTGTCGGTTGATTCGGTTAGTGCAACGGTTGGTTCCGAATTAAAGAGAAACGCGTTGGTTGGCTCTTTAATCGCCGTTTTGCTTATGCTGGTTTACATTTCGTTCCGTTTTGAAGTGCTGTCCGGCTGTGCTGCGGTTTGCGCACTGATTCACGACGTTTTGATTATGCTTTCGGTATATACTATTTTCCAGATTCCGGTTGACACTTCGCTGATTGCTGCATTGCTGACCATTTTGGGTTATTCAATCAATGCAACTATCATTTTGTTCGACCGTGTTCGTGAAAATACACGCCTGAAA
>CAKSHV010000196.1 GCA_934457515.1 uncultured Clostridia bacterium | reverse complement strand
CTCCCAGCGGTTATCTCTGTCCATTGCGTAGTATCTTCCCATAACGGTTGCGATTTCGCCCGTGCCGATTTCCGCCATTTTGTCCTGCAGCTCTTTTATAAAGTCCGCACCCGAAGACGGCGGAACATCGCGGCCATCCATAAAGCAGTGCACATAAACTTTTTTGAGACCTGCGCGTTTTGCAAGCTCTAATAAACCGTATAAATGTCCGTTGTGGCTGTGCACGCCGCCGTTTGACAAAAGGCCCATCAAATGCAGCGCCGATCCGTTTTTCAGGCAGTTGTCAACTGCACCTTTAAACGCCTCATTTTCAAAAAAGTCGCCGTCCGAAATGGATTTTGTGATTCTTGTTAATTCCTGATACACAATTCTGCCCGCACCGATGTTGGTATGCCCAACCTCGGAGTTGCCCATCTGTCCGTCCGGCAGACCAACGTCCATGCCGCTTGCAGAAAGCTTTGCATGCGGATATTTTGCCATTAACGCGTCCATAACGGGCGTTTTTGCCTCGGCAATGGCGTTAACGCCTTTTTCAGTGGTTTTATTGATACCGTAGCCATCTAAAATAAGTAAAGCAACCGGCCTTTTATTCATATAAATCCTTCCTTTCACATTAAAGCGTTTTATCGCGAAAGAAGAGCGGTTTTCTCCCCGCGGTTCGAAAACAGCTCCCCTCTTCCATGCGTGATAAACGCAATTATTTTGCTGCGCCGACGATAACCGCAAAATCAGCCGATTTCAAGGAAGCACCGCCGATTAAGCCACCGTCGATATTTTCTTTTGCCAAAAGGTCTGCCGCATTGCCGGCGTTCATGCTGCCGCCGTACTGAACGGTGATGGCAGCCGCTGTTTTTTCATCATACAGGTCAGCTAAAACCTTGCGGATTCCGCCGCAAACTTCTTCTGCCTGAGCAGCCGTTGCGGTTTTGCCGGTGCCGATTGCCCAGATAGGCTCGTATGCAACAACAACTTTTTCCGCATCGGCAGCCGAAATACCCGCAAATGCTTTTTTAATCTGAATAGTGATTAAATCCATGGTAATGCCCGCTTCGCGCTGCTCTAAGCTTTCACCGACGCAAACGATAGGAAGCAGACCTTTTTCAAGAGCCTTCACCGTCTTTTTGTTTACGGTTTCATCGGTTTCTGCAAAATATTGACGTCTTTCGGAGTGACCGATAATCACATAGGTTACGCCGAGGTCTTTTAACATATCGGCACTGACTTCGCCCGTAAATGCGCCCTTGTCCTCAAAGTGCAGGTTTTCCGCACCGATTTTAATGTGTGTGCCCTTTGCGGCTTCAACAGCCGGAGCCAAGCAAACAAAAGGTGTGCAGCAAACCACTTCGCATGCTGCGCCCTCGGTTGCTTTTGCAACCTCTTTCACAAAATCATAGGTTTCGGAGGGCAGCTTGTTCATTTTCCAGTTGCCCGCAATAATGTATTTTCCCATTGTAAACAATCTCCTTATCCGCCGCAAAACGCGGCATTTTCCTTTTATCAAACGCACAATTCGGAAGGCCTCTTAAAAGAAGCCTTCCGAAAGGATTTGTTTTTATTTGTCGTCAAGTGCTGCAATGCCCGGGAGCTCTTTGCCCTCTAAGTATTCAAGAGATGCGCCGCCACCCGTGGAAATGTGGGTCATCTTGTCGCCGAGACCCGCCTGGTTAACAGCTGCAACGCTGTCTCCGCCGCCGATAATGGTGGTTGCATCGATTTCAGCCAAAACTTTCGCAATCGCATTTGTGCCCTTTGCAAAGGTCGGCATTTCGAAAACGCCCATCGGCCCGTTCCAAACAACGGTCTTTGCCTTTCGGATTGCATCGGAATACAGCTCAATGGTCTTTTCGCCGATATCCAAACCTTCCCATTCGTCTTCAATGCAGCCTGCAGCAACGGTTTTGTGCTCCGCATCGTTGGAAAACTCTTTTGCAACAACGGTATCAACCGGCAAAAGAAGCGCTACGCCTTTTTCCTTTGCTTTTGCAATCATTTCGTTTGCATAGTCCAAATAATCTTCTTCAAGCAGGGATTTGCCGACATTGCCGCCCTGTGCTTTCATGAAGGTGTATGCCATACCGCCGCCGATGATTAAGGTGTCTACCTTATCGAGCAGGTTGTTGATAACCGAGATTTTGCTGGAAACCTTGGAACCGCCGAGAATTGCAACAAACGGACGAACCGGATTGTTAACGGCATTTCCGAGGAACTGAATTTCTTTTTCGATTAAGAAACCGCATACGCAGTCGCCTTTGATATACTCTGTAACGCCGACTGTGGAACAGTGTGCACGGTGTGCTGTGCCGAACGCGTCGTTTACAAAAACGTCTGCCAAAGACGCAAGCTCTTTGCTGAACGTTTCAACATTCTTTGTTTCTTCCGCTCTGTAACGGGTGTTTTGCAGCAAAACAACGTCGCCGTCTTTCATAGCTGCAACGGCTGCTTTTGCATTGTCGCCCACAACGTTATCGTCAGCTGCAAAAACAACGTCTTTTCCGAGTTTTTCGGAAAGTTTCTTTGCAACGGGTGCCAAAGAGAATTTCGGCAGCGGTTCGCCCTTGGGCTTGCCTAAGTGCGAGCAAAGAATAACCTTTGCGCCGTGGTCGATTAAATACTGAATGGTCGGAAGTGCGCCGTCAATACGCGTTTCATCCGTAATATGAAGATTTTCATCCAGCGGCACGTTGAAATCGCAGCGTACCAGGACTTTTTTGCCTTTCACTTCAATGTCTTTAATAGACTTTTTGTTCATGGTTTATTCCTCCGTTTACTCTATTAATATTTTATTATTTAACATCATCTATGTTATTTTATAACAGATTTGTGTTTTTTTCAAGTGTTTTTTATCAAAAAATGAAAAATTATCGGTTTTTAACATTAAAGCTCCGATTTTTCGCCCACAAAACACAGTCCCAAAACGCCGGGACCTGCATGCGAACCGATAATCGGGCCGACAACGTGCTTAATATCCACTTTTTTACCCAGCTCGGTTTCAATACTTTGAATTAAATTCTCGGCGTGTTCACCCGCATCGCCCGAAAGCACCATAACGGTTGTATTGTCCAAATCAGGGGCCTGTTCTTTTAAAATACTTAATAATTTCGGATTGACTTTCTTTTCGCCGCGCACCTTGTCATAGGCATACACCACACCGTCTTTAACATGCAGAATGGGACGAATGTCCAGCATGCCGCCAATGATTGCGGTCGTCGTTTTGATTCTGCCGCCCTTTTTTAAATAGTCAAGTGTTTCAACCGCAAAATAGGTTTGAGTTTTGGATAAAACCTCCGAAATGCGTGCCGCAACGGCCGACGCATCTGCACCTTTTTGAAGAAGATGTGCGCCGCAAATAACCGCGTATCCGATACCGAACGCCAAATGCATGGAGTCGACTAAGTGCACTTTAATAACGCCCTCATCCTCCACCGCCTGCTTTGCAAGCGCAGCAGACT
>CAKSHV010000195.1 GCA_934457515.1 uncultured Clostridia bacterium | reverse complement strand
GGCGGAAACATCTTTTTCGGCAACCAAAACCGCCGAAGATTCCATTGCGACGGTTACGGGAACTTGGTGTAAAAACGCGCCTTTTTTCGCCAAAATGACCGATGTGTAGCTGTTAAAGCCGTGCTCGAACAGGTTGATCACGTCTTTATACACCTGCTGTGCATCGTCCGGCGTGTTCATCACAAGGGCATAGAGCGTTCGGTTGCCCTGGGCTGCAACGCCGATGTAGGAAGCACTGTCACTGTTATAGGAAATAAACCCGCTTTTGGCGGAAGAATACGTGTAAGTGCTGTAGGTGTATTTGCTGAGCAGGTGGTTTCTTGAGGTAAATGCGCGTTCCTCACCGCCGGAAAAGGATGGGAATGTAAAGCGAACGGTTGCCGTGATTTCGCGGAACAGCGGCAATTTCATGGCATAGCGCATGAGCAGATACAAATCGTGCACGGTGGTTTTGGCGCTGCCCTGGTCGTCATGCCCGTCGGGCGAGGTGAAAACCGTGTCTTTCATGCCGATTGCTTTTGCCTTTTTGTTCATTTCATCTGCAAATTTTTCAGCCGAGCCGCTGTATGCGGTGCCCAAGGCGACAGCCGACGCGTCCGAATACAAAAGCAGCATGTTTTGCAGGTGCTGCAGGACGGTAAACTGCTGTCCCGGTGCGGTATTTGCGATGTTTCCGAATGTGTTTCCGTAAAATTTATTGGTCTGCTCGGTAAAGGTCAAAAGGTCAGTCGGTGCAAACTTTTCGATTGCCAGAACCGCCGTCATGATTTTGGCAAAGTTATTTACGCCAAGGTTTGTTGTGCCGTTTTCTTCCAGCATAACGGCGCCTGTTGTCCCGTCTGCCAAAAGATAGGTGGTGGCGGTGATTGCCTCTAAATTTTTCTCGGTTGCACCCGCCGGAACGGCTGAAAACAGAACCGCGAGAACGGTTATTAAAATGAATATTTTTTTCATGGCGGCTCCTTCCTCAACTGTTTTTTCTTGCTTACAGATATTATAACAAAAAATATGTCGTAAAGCAACCCATTTTTATTGTTTTTGGTGTTGCATTCTAAAAAAAAATGTTATATAATAAAGTGTGTAAGTTTAATGTACAGGAGGAAGCGTTTCGATGAAGGTTTTGATTGTTGATGATGAAAAGCTGTTGGTTAAGGGACTGAAATTCAATTTCGAACAGGACGGATATGTTGTGGAAACCGCCATGGACGGCGAGGAAGCGGTTCGTCTGGGGCGGGACAAGACGCTTGATATTATTATTCTTGATTTAATGCTTCCTAAAATAGACGGACTGTCCGTTTGCCAGAAAATCCGCGAAACCTCCAATGTGCCTATTATCATGCTGACCGCAAAAAGCGAGGACATGGACAAAATAATGGGGCTTGAGTACGGCGCGGACGATTATATGACAAAGCCGTTTAACATTTTGGAGTTGAAAGCAAGGGTGAAGGCAGTGCTTCGCCGCAAGGGAAAACCCGCGGCCCCGCAGACGGCAAAAGAGAGCAGCAACAAGGGAATCCGCTTAAACACGTTTTCCAGAAGTCTTACCATTGATGGGCGGGAGATTGAACTGACCGTTAAAGAATATGACATTATGGATTTATTTATCTCCAACCCCGGACGCGTGTATTCGCGAGACGATTTGTTAGATATTATTTGGGGCTATGATTATCCGGGCGACGTGCGCACGGTGGATGTGCACATGCGCCGATTAAGAGAAAAGGTGGAGCCGAATCCGGCAGAGCCGAAATATATTTTAACCAAGTGGGGGGTAGGTTACTATTTTAAGGAGGCATAAACCGAGAGCGACCAGAATGCGCTTGATTGTAACGTATTTGGGCATTGTGGTTATGACGCTTCTTTTTATTTCAACCTACATATTGGCGGCAATCAACCAGTACCTTTACAATCAGAAAAAGGTGGAGCTGCTTGCCGGCGCAAACGTAATTGCAAATGTGGTCAGCGAATACATGGAGTCGAACAGAGAGCGGATTCCCATGTCCGTTTCCCGCTTAAATTCAGACGATTCGACGCGTGTGATTATCACCGATAAGCATGCGGTTGTTATCTATGACAGCGGCGATTATACCGATGTGCGCGGCAAGGTGCTGATGAAAGAAGAAATCACCTCTGCCTTAAAGGGCGTGGACACGGTCAGCATTTCCAAAAACAGTGAAATCGGAACGGTTGTGGAGGGCGCTGTTACCGTGCTGTCCGATTTGGAGGTTTTGGGCGCGGTATACATTTCCGAAACCGCCGAGGAAACCGAAAACTTTGTTGCGGATATCCGCTGGATTTTAATTGTAATTTCGGCGGTTGTGTGCTTGCTGGTCGGCGTTTTAAGCTGGGTTATGGCAGACATTATTATAAGTCCGATTGAAAAACTGACAAAATTTATTTCCTCTTTCGACCCCGCAACGCGGGACAAGCGCATTGAGGTGACCGGAAAAGATGAGATTGCCGAGCTTGCCAACGCGTTTAACGGCATGGCGGAGCGCCTGGAGGATATGGAAGAAAAGCGCCGTTTGTTCGTATCAAACGCATCACATGAGTTGAAAACGCCTTTAAGCTCAATCAAACTGCTTTCCGAGTCGATTTTGTCGATGCAGACCGACGGGGACAGCTATATCAGCGAGTTTATGAACGATATCAACGGCGAGGTTGACCGTTTGGCAAAAATTGTGGACCGTCTTCTGACGCTGACAAAATTAGACGCGGGCACCGATGTGGCGGAAATGAAACTGGTTTGCATCAACACGCTTTTAGAGCGCGTCAGCCGTTCGTTAAAGCCGCAGGCGGACAGGAAAAACATTGCCATGGCGGTTTTGGACATGGAGGAAGTGTATGCAGAGCTTGATTTGTCCAAAATGTGGCAGGTTATCTACAACATTACCGATAATGCCATTAAATACACGCCCGCGGGCGGTGTTGTGAAAATTGTGCTGAAAAAAGAGGGAGAATTTTGCCGCATTGAAATATCCGACAACGGAATCGGTATTCCGGAGGACGACGTGAATCGCATTTTCGACCGATTTTACCGTGTGGACAAGGCGCGTTCGCGCGAAAGCGGCGGCACAGGACTGGGGCTTTCCATTGTTAAAGACATGGTTGAGCTGCACAAGGGCAAAATTCTGGTGGATTCGAAAGAGGGCGAGGGTTCGACCTTTATCATCATCCTGCCGCTCAAACAAACCGATAAGGGGGAGGAACAGAATGAAACGGATAGTAATTAACAGATTACTGGCATTTTTGCTTGTTCCGGTTATGCTTTTTTCGCTTGCAGGCTGCAGCAGCGGCAATGTGGAAAAGTATAAGGCGAAGCTGTATTTTTTAAACGCAAACGGAACCAAATTGGAGGTTGAAGAGCGCGAAATTGTTCCCGGCGACAACGCGGGTTCTTTGGCAAACGTTGTTTTAAGCGAACTTTTGAAAGGACCCACAAGACCGGAGCTGAAA
>CAKSHV010000194.1 GCA_934457515.1 uncultured Clostridia bacterium | reverse complement strand
GGTCGAGAAGTTCAGAGCATATAATGCACCCGCCATACCTGCCAGCGCTGCGGAAATGATAAACGCCGTCAGCTTATAGCGCGTAATGCTGATGCCAACCGACTCGGCTGCGATTCGGTTGTCGCGGATAGCGGTAACCGCTCTGCCCGTCTTACTGTTTACAAGGTTCAAAACCACGAACAAGGTAAACAGGATAAGGATAATACCCGCGGGGAAAGATGCCATTTTCACAATGCCGACCGCACCCTGCGGACCGTTTAAAATCAGCTTGCCGTTTACCATGCCCATCGCCTCGGCAGAAGTCATGCTCATGTGCAGACCCGTGTTATCAAGGCCCACATACAGGCAGTTGATAATGTTTTTAATAATTTCACCGAACGCCAGTGTTACGATTGCCAGATAGTCGCCGCGCAGACGAAGTACCGGAATACCGATAATAAGACCTGCGATACCTGCCGTAATACCGCCCGCCAAGATGGAGACGATGAGGAGCGGAACAGCAGACAGCTTGCCCTGCAGGCAAATGGACACGATAACGCCGGTAAACGCGCCGACGCTCATGAAACCCGCATGGCCAAGGCTGAGTTCGCCTAAGAAACCAACCGTTAAGTTCAGCGAAATTGCCATAACAATATAAGTACAAATCGGAACCAGCTGACCGCTGATAGAATTGTTAATGGCGCCCGCGTTCTGCAGCGGGAAGAGAATGATGAACGCTAAAATAACCAGACCGTACGCTTCGATATTGGTCTTTGTAAATTTATTTAAATTTTTCAGTTTTCCCATAGCGCACCTCACACCTTCTCTGTTATCTTTTTGCCCAAAAGACCCGTAGGCTTAACCAGCAAAACGATAATCAGAACCGCAAACACGATTGCGTCCGACAGATTTGTTGAAATATAAGATTTGCTGAAGATTTCGATAATACCCAGCAAAATACCGCCGATCATAGCGCCGGGAATCGAGCCGATACCGCCGAATACCGCTGCGGTAAACGCTTTGATGCCGGGCATGGAGCCGGTTGTCGGAATCAGGACAGGGTAAGCCGAGCACAACAGCACGCCGGCGATTGCCGCAAGCGCACTGCCAATGGCAAACGTTAAAGAAATAGTAACGTTAACGTTAATGCCCATCAGTTCTGCTGCGTCTTTATCCTCCGAAACCGCGCGCATTGCCTTACCCATTTTACTTTTACGCGTGAACAATGTTAAAGCGATCATGATAACAATACAGCTCAAAACTGTTATAATGGATTCGGGCGTTATAATCAGCTTGCCGCCAAACAGCGCGAACGAGTCAATCGGAACAATGGACGTAAACGTTTTCGGAGCGCTGCCCCAAATGAGAAGCGCCGCATTCTGCAAGAAGTAGCTGACGCCGATTGCGGTAATCAAAACCGCGAGCGAAGACGCTTTACGCAAAGGTTTATAAGCCAAACCTTCTATTACTATACCCAGAATTGTACAAACAATCATGGCGATTAAAACCGAAACAACCGGCGGCAAATGCAGATAGGAGGTTGCGCAAAACGAAATATACGCGCCAACCATGATAACATCGCCGTGTGCAAAGTTTAACATCTTTGCAATACCGTAAACCATTGTGTATCCGAGTGCAATAATAGCGTAAACGCTGCCAAGGCTTATTCCGTTAATTAAATTCGAAAGAAAAGTCATGTGTTTACACCTCAATAGTATTTTTATGCGGCAAAAATTAAAAAAACGCAAATTTTGCCGTGCAAAGTCAAAAATTTCATCCCTACATAAAACATTTGTTAAAAGCAGAAATGAGGGGACACGTAAAACGCGTCCTCCTCTTCTTCTATTAAAACGTTTACAGTTGCATTACATGCCTTCATAAACGCCGTTTTTGATAACCATACCTTTAGGCTGTTTGGAAACTTCACCTGTTGCAGACCATGTCATGTCTGTACCGGTCAAACCGTTAACCTTAAAGTCTGCGCTTGTGAATTTCTCAATCAGTTTTTCGCAGATATCCGAAGCACCCATATCCGCTGTAATGTTCAGTTCGGTGCAAGCCTTGTAGATTGCCATAATGCAGTCGTAAGCGTCTGCTGCGAACTGGTTCGGTGTTTCACCGAATTTTTCTTTGTATTTTGCAACAAAGCTCTTGGTTGCTTCGTCTTCAGCGTCTGCCGTAAACGGTGTTAAGAGCATTACGCCTTCGGCAAGCTTGGTGTTGAAGTTTTCAAGAGTTAAGATACCGTCCATGCCGTCAACGCCGAAGAATTTCGGTGCATACTGCATTTTAGCAGCCTGCTGCAGAATCATGGATGCCGGTGTGTAATAAATCGGCAGGAACACGAGGTCTGCACCCGCAGCTTTGATTTCGTTAAGCTGTGATGTAAAGTCGTTTGCAGAGTCGTCTGTAAAGGTCTTAACGCAAACAATGTTCAGACCAAGCTTAGAAGCCTCGGAATTAAATTTCTGATAAATGCCTGTCGAATATGCATCCGAGTTATTATAGATAATAGCAATTTTTGTGCCCAAGTTCTGTTCTTTTATGTACTGTGCAGAAGCAACACCCTGGTTCGGGTCTGTAAAGCACATCTGGAACATAGCGTCTTTACGCGGAATGGTAACGTTTCCGTCTTTATCAGGCTGACCGCCGATTACATCGGTAGAAGATGCGGACGGGGTTAAAGCGAAGATTCTGTCGGATGTGATTTCGGTGGAAACCGCGATACAGGGCTGTGTTGTAACGGTACCCAAAGAGATCTGCATGCCCCAGTCTTTCAGTTTGTTGTATGCGTTAACGGCTTTTTCGGCGTCGTTCTCGTCATCTTCAAACTGAAGTTCGAACTGAAGGCCGCCCTTAGCGTTAACTTCTTCAACAGCGATTTCCGCGCCGTTTTTAGCAGCCTGGCCGTAAATAGCAGCGCCGCCGGTTAAAGGTCCGATGCCGCCGATTTTAATGGCAGCGCCGTTCGAACCATTGTCGGCCGAAGGTGTGCCGCAGCCTGTCATACAGGTAAGTACCATGGCAAGAGCCATTACGATACTTGCAACTTTTGCAAATTTTTTCATTTCAATTACCTCTTTCACAATTATTTATTTAAGCCCTTTCGGACGAAAATACTTCTTTGTACTGCGCAGTACAGCGCACGTATCTTAGTTTCTGCTGACATGCAGTTTTATTTCACTCGCCGAAATTCACAGCCGTACCGGCGCAGTGTAATGCACCCGCCTAAACATGTTTGTTAAATTTCAGCAGTGCCGCGCGACTAAATTTTTTAGTTTATGCATTAAATTCTGCCAAAACAAAAACAACTTTGCCGAAAAAGCAAAGCCGAAACAGTTTTAAATCACAATCAGGCGGCGCTTAAAGCCTGCAAGCCGCAATGATTTAAATTTTCGCATTGCCTTTTCAGTGCATTTTTCAGAATAATTCGGATGCTTAGCACGCGTAGGTGCAAATCACGGACGTTCTTCCAAATGACC
>CAKSHV010000193.1 GCA_934457515.1 uncultured Clostridia bacterium | reverse complement strand
ACCCTTGACCAGCCCGCCGTTGTTGTGGACGACAGAACGCTTGTTCCGCTCCGATTTGTGGCAGAATCTTTGGGCGCTGCGGTTGACTGGAACGACAAGACCGAAACCGTAACCATTATGGCGTCTATCCCCGAGCCGGTTTATTGGCTGCGCCCCTCCTCTTTTGCAGATGTGGGAACGTGGACGGTAAACGCGGGCGTTGACGGCGCATTTGACACCACCTCTTTTGTAGGCACCGCAACTGAAAATCCGGACGGCACACCGGGCGGCGTGGATTCATCCAAAGTTAAACCCGCGGTTGCAACTTTTTCTGTTGCGGAGGGCGGCGAATATTACCTTTGGGTTCGCGCAAAAGACTATGCAACCAATCAGCCGGGCACACGTTCTTTCCACGTGGCTGTAAACGGCGTTCAGAATTCCACAAAATTCGGTGCACACGGCTCTAACGGCTTTAAATGGGTTCGTGCAACGGACAAAGTTACGTTAAATAAAGGCGAAAACACAGTATCGCTCTTAGATACTTCCGGATTCTATGCGCGCTGCGATTCGGTACTTTTGTGCAAAACCGACTCGTTTGTTCCGCCCGAAAGCTTAATCGCCATGAATGCTTTGGCATCTCCTTTGAAGATGAACACAGACGATTATCCGGATTTTCCGAAATATGCAACCCGCCTGAACACCCCGACCGAATCGGCAACCATTGAAAACGGCAAAACAAAAGTTGTGTTTTATAAAGTGCCGACCGAAAAAGGTCAGGTTGTTCAAAACGAAATTTATGCTAAAGACGCGTCCGGCGCGTGGATTTTAACCAAAACGCGTGATGAAGAACTCGGTTTTTACGTAACTGAGGCAGACACCGTTTCCTACCCCAACGGCATTGCAAGCATGCGTGTTCCGAGCTCTGAATATGCGGCATACAACACCACCTATTCCAAAAACGGAAAGCAGCATGCTTATAACGGCACAAACCCCTATCTTGCAGGCTATGGTGCATGGTTTGTTCCGACCGATTACACACAGGACGGAAACACAGTCACCCTCTATTTCGCAGACGGTGAAAAAGCAAACGTTTCCGCAACCTATACGGTAGATGACAGTGCTTCTCCCTTGGTTTCCGCAACCATGACAGCGCGGGGCGACGGCTACTACACCTTAGGCGGTTTTGAGGGCGGCTCGTTTACCTATGACGAGTATTCCGATGCGTTAGCGCCCTTACGTATCATCAAAAAACGTGTACCCGACCAGATTACAACCATTTTAGAGCAGTACATGTTCACCCCTATGGCGTGCTACACATTAAACCCGAACAATAAATATTCGGCGCAGCCGATTACAAAGGGCGTTGTGGTAGACCCCGCATGGATGCCCGAGCGCTGGTCTTATACCGAAAATTCTTTGTTCGGCGTGAACATGAAAGCACCCGACAGCACTTTCCGCGGCACAATCTTTGCGCCGATTTTAGGCCATGACGAATCAAAGCTTTCGGCAAACCAAAGCTTTACGTTTAACTACAGAATCATCAGCTCGGTTGCCGATTGGTACACAAACTTTAAGTATGTAACACAGGACATGTATAATGTTCACGACTACAGAAAGAACACTTATGCAACATTAAACGATGCTATTTTTAACATCAGAAAGCTCATGCTGACCGATGACTACAGCGGCTGGGATGAATATTCCAAAGGCTATTACAACATCGAGGGCAGAAGCCAGGTTTCGGAGGGTAACCCGATGCAGTCCGTTCAGGATTATCTGCTTTCCGAGGACGAGGAAATGCTTGAGAAACGTGCAATTCCGACCCTTGCGGCATTTTTAACCCGCCCCGATTTACACATTAACCGCGAAGGCAGCACCGAGGGCAGCGTTTCGTATTGGGGAACACTGACAGAACCCCAGGACATCGGTTCGCCTCGTACAGGCTTTAACGCAAACGTTACCGAGGGTTTATATGAAATGACACGCGGTCAGGTTCCGTTCCTCTATCAGTTAGCCCTTGAAAAAGGCAACGGCGACGTTGTAAATGCATACGGCAACATTGCGCCCTTTGCAAACAACATCACCATGTATCAGAGCACAGGCGAACAATCTTACTTAGACAAAGCAATCAAGCAGGCTGATGAATATATCGAAACCATGCTTAAAGATCAGGCGGGCTACATCAACCGACCGCTGATTTGGAATGCGTTTGAATACATCACCTACTACCCCAACTTAAGTTCTATGCTTGATATGTATGAAGCAACAAACGACCAAAAATATTTAGACGCAGCCGAAGAAATCGCGCAGCTCATGCTCACAGGTCTTTGGTCTTCGGGCTTGCAGAACGGCAGCGGCAATAAAATTATTACAGCAAAAGGGACCATTAACGGTATTACCCAATTCCATAACCGCAACTGGCTCGGCGATAAAAAGTATGACACAGCTGTAGACGCGGCTGCATGGCACGGCGATTGGCAGTGGCGTGTGGGCGTTGGCTCAAGCAAAAAGGAATTTGACTTTAAGAACGACGCTCTCGAAGCACAGGTCGAAAAGTGGATTCCCGAGCGCGTCGGCATGGGTTACGAAAACGCTTCCACATTTGAAAACGGTTCGTGCAACATTGTTATGCAGTGCTGGGCGGGCGACTTTATGCGCCTTGCGCACTATACCGGCTCGGAAGAATTTGCAACGGCTGCAAGAAATGCCGTCATCGGCAGATTCTCGAACTACAACGGCTATTATCAGACCGACTACATTACCTATCAAATGCTGCCGGACTATCCCTACACGGGCCCTGATAACACCGGTATTTACTGGCACCATCTGCCGCCGTTTTTGGCTATGATTGAAGACTTCCTCTTCGGTCAGGTTTACAACTGGTCGGACGGAAAAATTGATTTCCCGTCTGCCCGTCAGCAGGGTTATGCATACTTTAACTCCAGACAGTACGGCTTTAAACCCGGCAAATTCTTTAATGAAACCGACATGTGGCCGTGGCTTGCGGAAAACACAATCGATTCCGGAAACTTGCAGATTGACTGGTTAGCAGTAAGAAAAGACGGCAAAATGGGCATTGCACTCATGAACGAGTCGAACGACTCGGTAACAACTACTGTTACGTTAAAAGACGGCGTTCCGGGTGGCACAACCTATTCGGGCACAGCAATCGTTTACTTAAAAGACGGCAGCACCGAAACGGTTACCGTGACCAACGGCGCATTCCAGATTACCATTCCGGGCAAAACCTTAAAAGGCGTTGTTTTAGACATTCCCGAAGTGAAAGCACCTGCGTTTGCCGCATCGACCTACACGCTTGACGGCAATTATGACATCGGTGCAACCGTTTCGGAACACAAGCAAGGAAAAGGCTACACCTTGCAGATTAACCCGAATAACTACTATGCTTATGTATATGTTACCGATAAACCGAAGACGATTCAGTCTGCAGAGCTTACCTACACCGTAAACGGCACCGCAAACAAGGTTACCGCAGACGTTTATCCGT
>CAKSHV010000192.1 GCA_934457515.1 uncultured Clostridia bacterium | reverse complement strand
CATCTTGACAGCGGTTGCAAAAGACCAGAACTTTGAATACGAACTGCAGCCTTTAGGTTTTGACGCTGCGCTTACCGCACTCGAAACCAAACAGTGTGACGGCGTTATCGCAGGCGCAAGCATCACAGACAAGAGAAAAGAAGTTTACGATTTCTCCGAGCCTTACTATGATTCGGGCGTTGTTATGGCAGTTAAGGCAGACGACGGTTCCATCAAATCATATGCAGATTTGAAAGATAAAGTTATTGCAGCAAAAAGAGGTACTGAGGGTGCTGAATTTGCAGAATCTTTAAAAGAGCAGTATGGCATTAAGGAAATCACTCTGTTTGACGATTCGCCGACAATGTATGAAGACGTAAAGAGCGGCAACTCGGTTGCGTGCTTTGAAGATTATCCGGTTATGGGTTACGGCATTAAGACCGGCAACGGCCTCAAAATGGTAACCGATATGGAAAAAGGTTCTTCCTACGGTTTTGCTGTTTTAAAGGGCGAAAATGCAGAACTTTTACAGAAGTTCAACACAGGATTGGCTAATATCAAGGCAAGCGGCGAATACCAGAAAATTATTGACAAATATATTTCCGCTGAATAATTAGAAAGTTACGATAGGCTGTTTCTTTGTTGCAAAAGAAGCAGCCTGTTTTTTGAAAACAGGTTGCACCATGGCGACCGGTTGACTTCATCAATAAAGGGAGAATGAATTTATGAATTTTTCTAAGGTGATAAACGACGCACTTTTCCTTTTGCTGAACGGTTTTAAAATTACACTTTGGGTTACTTTCTGGTCGCTTTTGATTGCGCTTGTTATTGGTTTATTAACCTGTATTATGAGTATCTCTAAATCGAAAATTTTAAATTGTATAGCAAGATTTTACTTGTGGCTGATTCGCGGCACACCGCTTTTGGTTCAGGGTTTTGTGATTTACTTTGCCATTCCGCAGGCGCTGCAGGCAATGGGCATAGACTTTATGTGGTCGCGCTATGGAGGTATTTTCACTGTTGCGGTTATCGCGCTTGCGTTAAATGCCGGCGCATACATTTCCGAAATTTTCCGTTCGGGCATTTTGGCGGTTCCTAAGGGGCAGATGGAGGCGGCACGAAGCTTAGGCCTTTCCAAAACCAAAGCCATGATAAAGGTTGTTTTACCGCAGGCATTTAAAATTGCGGTGCCGTCTTTGGTTAACCAATTTATCATTACGCTGAAAGATACATCTATTTTAACGCCTATGGGCTTAAAAGAAATTGTTTATCATTCTAAAAACTATGTTTCAAGCAACGGAAACGGTTTGGCGACGTGGCTGATTGTTGCCGTGTTCTATTTGGTGGTTGTCACTGTTTTGACCGTGATTTCCCACGCTGTGGAAAGGAGAATGAACTATGCCCACAAAGGTTAAAATCAGTGATTTATACAAAAGTTTCGGTGATAACAACGTGCTTTGCGGCATTGACCTTGAAATTGCCGAGGGCGAAGTGGTTTGCGTAATCGGACCTTCGGGGTCAGGAAAATCCACTATGCTGCGCTGCATAAACCGCTTGGAAGAGCCGACAAAGGGAAGCATTGTTGTGGACGATATTGACATTACCGACCGAAAAACAAACATCAATCTGGCGCGGCGAAACATCGGCATGGTGTTTCAGCAGTTTAACCTGTTTCCGCATATGACGGTTGAGGACAATATCATCATGGCGCCGGTTGATTTGGGACTGATGAAAAAAGACGAGGCAAAAAAAGAGGCAGCGCGCCTTTTGGAACGTGTTGGACTTTTAGACAAACTGCATGCCTATCCGCAAAGCCTGTCGGGCGGGCAGCAGCAGCGTGTGGCGATTGCCCGCGCACTTGCCATGAAACCGGACATTATGCTGTTTGACGAGCCAACTTCGGCGCTTGACCCCGAAATGGTCGGTGAAGTCCTCTCGGTTATGAAAGAGCTTGCGCAGGACGGCATGACCATGGTTGTCGTAACCCATGAAATGGGGTTTGCGCGCGAGGTTGCGGACCGCGTTATTTTCATTGACGACGGCATTATTTTAGAGCAGGGTACGCCGGAGGAAGTGTTCGGCAGCCCGAAAAATCCAAGAACAGTTGACTTTTTAAATAAAGTTTTATAATTCGATTCCGTCGCCTTTTCAGGCGGCGGGTTTCACTTGTTTTTCGGCGGTGATTTGACTGTCGAAAATGATTAATCATAAAGAAACGGAGCGGCGTTGTATGAAAAAAATGCAGCTTACGCCGCGGCTTCGCACGGTTGCGGACATGGTTTCGGGTTTGACGGTTGCAGACATCGGAACCGACCATGGAAAACTTTTGATTTACCTTTTGCAGAACGGAAAAATTACGCACGGGATTGGTTCGGACGTTGCAAAGGGACCTGCCGAAAGCTGCAGAAAAAATGCGGCGCTTTTCGGCGCGGCGGACAATCTGGAAATCCGCGTGGGAGACGGGTTGAAAACTTTAGCTCCCAATGAGGCAGAAACCATTGTGATTGCGGGCATGGGCGGCGAACTGATTCTGAAAATTTTAGAGGACAGTTTGAAAATTGCACAAAGAGCAAGAGAGCTCATTTTGCAGCCGATGACCAATATTCCGCGCCTTTTGGCGGGGCTGCCTAAAATCGGATTTCGGGTGCAGAGCGCACAGCTTTGCAAGGAAAAAGACAAGCTTTACCGTGTGTTTAAAGTAGTTAAAGGTACGGAGCGCGAGTTAAAACCGATTGATTTGGTGCTTTGTCCGCAGTTTTTTGAAGGAAAAGACCCGCTTTGCGGTGAATTAATCAAAAGAGAAATTAAAAAGCATGAACAAATGCTTTCGGGTCTGCTGCAGGCATCTGTGCGAAACGAAAGCGAAATTTCGGCGGTAAAAGCGCTGATAGAGGAAATGAAAACCTATGAAATTAAATGAGATTTTGGAAGTTTTGCAGGGAATCGCTCCGCGCGAAATGGCCGAGGAGTGGGACAATGTCGGACTATTGGTTAGCCGTGAGGGCGATGAAATCGATAAAATTCTGGTGTGTTTGGATTACACCAAAGAGGCGCTGGAGCAGGCAATCCGTGAAGGGTGTCAAATGATTGTGACGCATCACCCCGTGATTTTTAAGCCCCTTGCACGCATTGCAGACCCGCTTTTGATGGACGCGGTGAAGCATAATATCTGCATTTATTCCTGTCACACCAATTTAGATGCGGCGCCGGGCGGCGTGAACGACGTGTTGGCGCGAAAGCTTGATTTATATGATGTGCATTGTGACGGAATGCTGCGGTTCGGCGCATTAAAAGAGGCATTGGAGCCGGAGGCATTTTTCGAGCATGTTAAGCTGGCACTGAATGTGCCGATGCTTCGAGCGTGCCCTGTTGAAGATAAAAAGATTCGGCGCGTTGCCGTTTTGGGCGGCGCGGGCGGCGACTTTTTACATGCGGCAGTTGAAAACAAGTGCGACGCGTTTGTGACGGGCGAGGCTTCTTACCACGTGGCACAGGCGGCGCAGAATGCAGGCATTGTATTGGTGTGTGCGGGGCACTTTGAAAC
>CAKSHV010000191.1 GCA_934457515.1 uncultured Clostridia bacterium | reverse complement strand
GGCTTGTTCTAAAACGAAAAAGTATATCCGCACCGATCGGTGCGGATGTTTTTTTAAAAAAATATGTAAAGCGTGCTTGACATTTGATAAAAAGTGTGCTATTCTATACATGTAAAGCAAGCTTTACATAGAAAGGGGCGAAATATGAAGAACAAAATTGCAGAATTAAGGCGCACGCTTGGGCTTACCCAGCAGGATATGGCAGACCGCCTGTCGGTGTCCCGCCAAACGGTGATTTCGCTTGAAAACGGGCGGTATAATCCGTCCATCATGCTGGCATTTCGGATTGCGCGCCTGTTTGAAAAACAAATTGAAGAGGTATTTTTATTTGAAGAGTCGGAGGAGGAGAATCATGAATAAAACAAACGGAAAATTGGTGCTGTATGCAGTTATGGTGTTATTCGGTGTCGGATTGTTCGCGTTTTCGGTTGTGCATAAGTTAGACGGTGTGTACGGCGGCTTGGGCGGCGGTCTGGCGGGCGCGGGAATCGCGCAGATTGTACGGATTTTGCGCTATAAAAACAATAAAGAGTATGCCAAGCGCGTTGCGGTTGAAAATGCGGACGAGCGAAATGTATATCTTGCCCAAAAAGCAAAGAGTGCGGCTTTTGTATACGGCGTTTTGCTTTGCGCGGCGGCTTCCGTTGCTGCATTTATAATGAATATGCGGGATACGGGCATTTTGCTTTCCTATGTCATTTGCGGCTTTTTGGTGCTGAACGTGGTGTTTTACCGCGTGTATAAAAGAAAATATTAAAGGAGAAAAGCTATGATTCGTGACAGAATTTTTGCTTTGGCAGATGAAAAATACAGGGCGTTTCACAGCAGCCTGTGCCCGGGTGTGGACAATATTATAGGCGTCCGCGCGCCCGTTTTGCGTGCCCTTGCCAAGGAGCTGTATGCCGAAAAAGGCATTGCCGCGCTTGATGAAATCGGCGGGGACTATTATGAAGAAGTTTTGTTAAAGGGCATGATAATCGGGCAGAATAAAGCGTTTCAGCCCGATTTAATACGGGATTTTATCCCTGAAATTACCAACTGGGCGGTGTGCGACACCTTTTGCGCAGGCTTAAAAATCACCAAAAAACATAAGGAAGAAATGTTAGAACTAATCAAAGAGGCACTTTGCTCCGAAAAGGAGTTTGCGGTGCGGTTCGGTGTGGTTATGCTGCTTGACTATTATGTAGAGGCGCCCTATCTTTCCTATCTGTTTTCCGTTTTTGATGAGAATAAGCGGACGGAATATTATGTGGAAATGGCGGTCGCCTGGGCAGTTTCCATATGCCTTATAAAATATTTTGACGAAACAGTTGCCTATCTGAAGGATTGCAAATTAGACGATTTTACCTTTAATAAAGCCCTGCAAAAGGGCATTGAGTCCTACCGAATAACGCCTGAGCAAAAGACGCTTTTAAGGCAAATGAAGAGAAAATAAAAAATCCGACCGTGAGGTCGGATTTTCTATTTGTTAAACAGTTCGCGCAGTGCCGCGCGGAAGGGCTTGTATAGATACAATGAGCCGAACACGACAATGATTTCGTTTTTGCTCGGCGCGGTGGCATTCGGTGCGGGTCGGAGGCAGTTTAGGGTCTGTTTTAAAGCCTCGAAAACAGAGGGGGAGGGAGTGGCGCGAAAGCCCGCTTTTTTGGCGGTTTCAGCCAAATTTTCGGGAGTTTCGGCACGCGGATTGTCGGGCACAGAAGTACAAATCATGGTGTTTTTTTCGTGAAAACCGTGCTTTTTTAGCACATTAAACACCGTTAAAACGTCCTTATCTGCCATAAAAGCGCATATAAAATGCACTTTTTGCATGTCTTTGCACATTTTTACAAGACTTTCGCACAGCGCCTCGGCGCCGTTCGGATTGTGTGCGCCGTCAAACAAAATTTCGGGGGTTGTTTCAAACCGTTCAAATCTGCCGGGGTGGCTTGCGTGGGACAGACCGTAGGCAATGTCTGCTTCGTTAATGCCGAGCGCGCGGCAGATTTCGGCAGCGATTCCCGCGTTTTCCTGCTGATAGTCGCCTTTTAAACTAAGGGCGTGCGTTTTGTCCGGCTCTGCCACACGCAAAATGCCTTTTGCATGGGAGCGGATAACCGAAAGTGCGGGCTGGTTTACCGTTACGACATGTTTTGTGCCCTCTTTAATAATGCCGCATTTGTTTTCGGCAATTTCTTCGATGGTGTTTCCGAGGTATGTCGTGTGGTCAAGTCCGATTCTTGTGATTGCTGCACATTCGGGGGCGGGGATGATGTTCGTTGCGTCCCCTTTTCCGCCCATACCGCACTCTAATACCACTATATCGCACTTTTCGCGTTTGAAATACAAAAATGCCGCGGCTGTCCACAATTCGAACTGGGACTGACCGTCTGCCAAATCTTCCATTTGGCGGACAAGGGATTCAAATTCGGCAGCCTTGATGGATTTGCCGTCAATTGAAATTCGTTCTTCGGGACAAAGCATAAAGGGCGATGTGTACTTGCCGCATTTTAAGCCCGAATGCGTTAAAATTGCCTGTGTGAAAGCACAGACCGAGCCTTTGCCGTTGGTGCCCGCCACGTGAATGTATTTTAAACTGTTCTGCGGATTTCCGAGACGGTTTAAAAGGCGCGAGATTGCATCAAGCTCTAAAACGGACGAGCTTTGAAAGGTGTTTGCATACTTAACGATGTCCATATTTTTCCGCCTCTTTGCTGATGAAATTTCCTAAATATTTAAAGGTCAAAAACAGTGTGCCGACGCGCAGCGGGACGTTGACAAGGCTCGCCCAGATGCGGCTTGTTAATATCGACCAAAAGCTTTTGCCGCCCATGATGGGCACAAGCGCTAAGGGCATGGCAATTAGGTCGATAAACACGGTGATGAGGGTTACGCTGATTAAAATGTTTTTCATGTTCCGCTCACGCTTATAGAAACAAAAGCCGTAGATTGCACCCATAAGCAGCTTGCAAAGGGTGATGGTGGGAGCGGGAATCTGCCCTGTGCAAAGGGTGCCAACAAGGTCTGCCAGAACATAGGAAATGCCGCCCCAAACGGGACCGAACACGGCGCCGCAAAGGGCAATCGGAATAAAGCCGAGTTCTATGCGAAATGTGCCCGACTGGGGGAAACCCAGCAGGCGGAGCACAACGCTTACAGCTGTGAGCAGGGCAATGGTGACTAATTTCTTTGTTGCAATGGTTTTGTTCATAATAATCTCCATTCTGCCGCCCTGCGCCGGCACAAACAGTAATGAAAATCTCTTATCGGCAGGGCAAGGAATGATAAGAGATTATTTGCCCATGTGCGTTTCCGAACATTGTTCGGAAAATCTCGCACGGGCTTTTTAATCCTGCCGGAGGCTAACGTGAAAATATTTTTCACGTTAAAAAATCCTTTCTGCAAGGCTATGCCACAAAAAGGATTAAAAATTTTGTATTTTATTCTTTTTCGCAGCAACGGAATGCGAAATTTACACCGCAAGCCTGTTTATTAACAAGGCTTTTCGTAGAAAAAGCAACTTCCCGTCTCTTTCTCACTTAACGCGTAAAT
>CAKSHV010000190.1 GCA_934457515.1 uncultured Clostridia bacterium | reverse complement strand
AAAACAGGCAGTTTCGAAAAAAATTTAATAAAATTTTAATTTTTTTTCAAAAAAGACTTGATATTTTTCGAAAAATGATTTACAATATAGGAAAAGTGGGACAAAAGGGCACAGAGTGTCATTAAGTGGTGGATAACCCGTGGATAACGGGGATAACTTTTACGAAAGGTGGTGGATAACTTGTTAATCGGCACATACGAACATAATATGGACGCGAAAAAGCGTGTGATTATGCCCGCAAAATTCCGTGAGGACATTGGGGACAAGTTTTATCTGACCATCGGTTTCGACGGCTGTATCCGCGCTTACGGCGAGGAAGAATGGTTAAAATACAAAAGCCGGTATGACAATCTGCCCGAAAGCAATCAGAATGCGCGCAAAATTCGCCGTTTGATTTTGGGTAATTCCTGCGACTGCGAAGTGGACAAGCAGGGCAGAATTATTATCCCGCCCAATCTTTTAAAGCATGCAAACTTGGAAAAAGAGGTTGTTATTATCGGACAGTCCTCTTACATAGAAATCTGGGCAAAGGAAATCTGGAACAGATACCAGCCTGAAGATGCAGACATCAACTTAGAAGAACTGGTTGGTTCTCTTTCGGAGTATGGGCTGTAATGATGGAATTTAAACATATTTCCGTTTTATTGGAGGAGAGTTTAAAGGCGCTTGCCTTAAACCAAGTTGGGATATATGTGGACGGGACGCTGGGGGGAGGCGGACACTCTTACCAGCTCCTGAACCGCGCAAAGCAAGCGAAGTTAATCGGAATTGACAGAGACAGCGAGGCACTGGCAGCGGCAAAAGAGCGGCTGGCAGATTTTTTAGACCGTGTGACTTTCTGCAAGGGAAATTTCTGTGATGTGAAACAAATTCTTTCAAATCTTAAGATTTCCGAAATAGACGGTGCAATTTTAGACCTTGGCGTTTCGTCGTATCAGTTAGACAACGGCGAACGGGGATTTTCTTATAACCACGATGCGCGCCTTGACATGCGCATGGACCAAAGCGGAGGAATGACCGCATATGATGTGGTAAATACCTATTCAAAAGAGCAGCTTGCCAAAGTTCTCCGGGACTACGGCGAGGAAAAATTTGCGTTTCAGATTGCGGACAAAATTGTGCGTGCAAGAGCAGAAAAGCCGGTGGAAACCACTTTTGAGCTTGCAGAGCTTGTGAAAGCGGGAATTCCGGCACGTGCGCGGCGCGAAGGGGGACATCCCGCAAAGCGCAGCTTTCAGGCAATCCGCATTGAGGTAAACAACGAGCTTGGGATTTTAAAGCAGGCAGTGAACGACTTTTTCGATGTGTTAAAGCCGGGCGGCAGGCTTGCAATTATCACTTTCCATTCATTGGAAGACAGAATTGTGAAAACAACGTTTAACGAATTATGCACGGGCTGCACATGCCCGCCCGATTTTCCGATTTGTGTTTGCGGAAAAAAGCCGCGGGGCAGACTGGTGTTTAAAAAGCCGCAGACGGCAGGAGAAGACGAACTTGAGAAAAACAGCAGGTCGTCTTGTGCAAAGCTGCGGGCAATAGAAAAATTGTGATTTGATGAAAATGTTTTGATGAGAGGGGAACCGAAAATGGCGAAAGAGTATGCGTATGACTATTCATACTACACTTCGGCGGCACAGCCTGCCGCTTATCCTTATAAGGGGCGCGAGCAGGAAAGAGAAACTGCCGTTCCGAAAATCAAGCGCAAGGCGGCGGTAAAAAAATCCCGCGTAAATCAGGCGCTTTCGGTTATTTTGATTGCAGCGGTTTTCGTTGTTGTGTTCCGCTACACCGTGATAAACGAAATGAACTACAATAACACAAAGCTTACAAACGAGCTGCGCGCCGTTACGGCGGAAACAGACGTTGCCAAAATATCGCTCGACAGAACCACCGATTTAAAGTATGTGGAAAATGTTGCAAAAACCAAACTCGGTATGGATTTTCCGCAGAATCATCAGGTGGTGAACGTAACCCTGTCCCACCCGAACAAAGCCGTTGCGGCGGCAGGCGAGAAAACAGGATTTTTCACATCGCTTAAAAATATATTCGGCAGTGTTTTGGAATACTTGTATTGATTTTAACTATATATGATAACAGACGAATGAACAAAAGGGTACATATACTTAAAAAAATATGTACCTTTTTTCCCTTATTTTGCGGATTTTTTTCACGCAAAAAAACACGCTTTGCGGCGGGAAATGTCGGAATTTTACAGAGTAAAGAAGGAGAGGGAGAATGGCAAGAGCCGGGAAAAAAGTTCAAAAGCGAATACTTGCGATTATGATATGCGTGCTTATTGCAAGCTTAGGGCTTACCGCGCGCACGGGCTGGATTCAGTTTATTGACGGGTCCGAACTGCAGGCAAAGGCGATTGAACAGCAGACAAGCGATAAAGTGGTCAACCCCAAACGCGGCACCATTTACGACAGAAATTTAAAAGCGCTTGCGGTTTCCGCGTCGGTGGAAACGGTGATTGCAAACCCCACCGAAATTAAAAATGCCGGCATGGAAAATATCGTGGCGGTGTATTTGTCGCGTATTTTGGACATGGATTACGACAAGGTGTATAAAATTCTCACCAAAAAATCAAGCTATGAGTATGTAAAGCGCAAGGTGGAATTGGAGCAGTCGCAGAAAATCAAGGAATTGATTGCAGACGGCAAAATCAGCGGAATTACGCTGGTGGAGGATTCCAAGCGCTACTATCCTTACAACAACTTTGCGTCGCACATTGTGGGTTTTACCGGGTTTGACAACCAGGGATTGTCCGGCGTTGAGCTGCAGTATGACAGCTATTTAAAAGGCACCTCGGGCAGAATCGTTTCGGCGCGGAACGCTGTCGGCGGGGATATGCCTTATGATTATGAGAAATACTACAATTCGGAGGACGGCTATAATGTGGTGATGACCATAGACGAGGTTATTCAGCACTATGTGGAAAGCCACTTGGAGGCGGCGGTTGCGGACAATAATCTGCAAAACGGCGCGGCGGCGATTGTTATGGACGTGAAAACAGGAGAAGTTCTCGCCATGGCAACCAAGCCGGACTTTAATTTAAACGAGCCCTTTACCATTGCGGACGCGCAGACCAAAAACGATATTGCCGCCATTGCGGACGAAAAAGAGAAAAACGAACAGACGAGTCTGGCGCTGCAGAAAATGTGGCGTAACAAAGCGGTCAGCGACATGTATGAGCCGGGTTCGGTGTTTAAAATATTCACCTCTGCCATCGCGCTTGAGGAAAATTTGGTGAAAGACAGCGACACCTTTGTGTGCACAGGCGTGAAAAAAGTGGCGACCCACAACATTCACTGCTGGAAAACGTCGGGACACGGCGTGCAGACGTTCGGCGAGGCGATTAAAAATTCCTGTAACCCCGCATTTATGGCAATCGGCGAGCGAATCGGTCCCGATAATTTTATTAAATATGTAAACGGATTTAATTTGGTTGCGCCGACCGGCGTGGATTTGCCGGGCGAGGCGGGCGGTATTTTCTTTGACCGCGACAAGTTCGGCATTGTGGAGGTGGCAACCACTTCGTTCGGACAGGGCTTTGAAG
>CAKSHV010000189.1 GCA_934457515.1 uncultured Clostridia bacterium | reverse complement strand
GCACAAAATTGTGCCCGCTTTCGGCGAAAACCTTTCGGTTTGCAGGTCCATTTTCTGCGATTCGTTGGAGTTTCGTACCGATTTGGATTGGTCAAGAACGTTTGCGCAGGATTTTGAGGCGCGCAAGGGCTATTCCATTCTGCCGTGTCTTCCAGTGCTCGGCAGTGAGATGGAAAGCGGAAAGTATATTTATAATGAAGAGGATGAAAAATTAGATAAATCGCCCCGCTGCTTTTCGGTTTATCCGCCCGCAAACATCAGCGGATATCGGTTTTCGGATAAAGCTTTGCAGCACCGCGTAAATTTTGATTATTTTGAAATGCTGACGCATTTGTATTGTGAAAATCATGTGGGGTATATGCAAAAGCGCGCCGAAAAAATGGGGCTTAGCGTGCGCTATCAGGTGGCGTACGGCAGAACGCTGCAGACCGAGGCGTCGGCGCTTTATCCCGCCATCCCTGAAAATGAGGGCTTAAGCGCCTGCCACTTGGACAGATACCGCAACATGGCGGGTGCGGCACACATCGGGCGCAAAAAGGTGTATTCGTTCGAGTGCGCGGCGGAGGCGTTTAACTCCTACGGGCAGACCCACGAGGATATTTTGTGGTGGATGAAGCGCGCGTATGCGGGCGGCATGAACATGCAGGTTTTGCACGGCGCGCATTATTGCGGCTATTATGACGGAGAGGGAAATGAAAACGGCTTGGGACCCGGTGTTGACTGGCCCGGTTTTGAGGGGTTCACCCGCAGAACGTGGTCAAATGCTTGGAACAGAACGCTGTCCGCGCCCGAACAAAAGCGCATGTGGGATTTCTTCGCGCGGTGCAATTTTGTACTGCAAAACACCGCCAAAACAGATGTTGCGGTGTATTCCGACACCTATCTTAGCCGCACCTCCGAGCGTGCTGACGGCAAGGCGAATTTTAAGGACAATAACGCTTTAAATAACAGCGGTTATACCTATGAATTTTTGTCGCCCGCTCTTTTGTTGCACGAAAATGCGCGCGTTTCAAACGGCGTTTTGGACGAAAACGGTGCGGCGTATAAGGCGCTTGTTATTCATAACGAAGAATTTATGTCGTTTGCTGCGGCAGAACGGATTGCCGAGTTTGCTGCGGCGGGGCTTTTGATTGTATTTACGGACAGATACCCCGACAAATGCGCCTATAACAGCGACAAAAAGACGGATGAAGAGTTAAAAAGCTTAATTTGGTCGATTCCGCACCTTTTCGTAAAGTCTGCGGAAGATGTGCCGAAAATTTTAAAGGAAAACGGTGTTTTGCCGGATTTGGAGCCGTCTGTTCCCGCCCTTTTGCGCCCCGTGCACGCGGTGACCGACCATGCGGATTTTTATTATATGTATAATGCAAATGTGTTTGATTTGGCGGACGAAGAAACGAGGTTTCCGAACATAAACAAGGGAAAATGCATGCGCCCGTTTGACGGCGCGGTTACCTTTAAAGGCAGCGGCGATGTGTATGAAATTGACGCATTTTCGGGCGCGGTTACACGAATTGCCAAAGACAACGGAAAAGGCAGGCAGACGGCAGAAATTTCTCTTGCGCCCGACGAGGCAAAACTCTATGCGGTTATGACCGAAAGCGCGGCTAAAGATGCGGGCATTTCGTTTGAAGAAAGAGAAGAACTAACCCTTGCGGGAACGGCTGTGCCGACGGGCTGGCTGCTTGAAATTAACGAGATTTTGCCGCCCGAAAACAAGGTTGGCACGATTTACGAGTCGGTTTGGCGCAAAAAGGCGATTGTGTCACTGTCCCGCCTTGTGCCCTGGTGCGATATTTCGGAGGATTTTGAGCGCACATGCGGCATCGGCACCTATAAAGCCAAATTTGTTTTGCCCAAAGATTTTAAAAAGGCAGAGCTTTGTTTAGAGAATGTGTGCGACACCTACACGGTTTTTGTAAACGGTATTATGTTGGAACAGGGCGACCCGGCACTGCGCACGACCGACATAACAAACGCGGCGCGCGGTGGAGAAAACGACCTTGAAATTTCCGTTTCCTCGCTTTTGCAGAATGTTGCAAGCCTGGATTTTCTGCTGGAACAGGGCAAAAAGACGGGTCCGCAGCGTTATGGAATCTGGGGAAAAGCGGTTGTGAAAATTTTTCGCTGAAAATGTCACATCCGCGTTTGACAAACGGCGGTTTGTGTGATATAATTACAATACATTGGTTTGAACAAAATTATTAAATCGCAGGAGGAAACGTTATGAACTACACACAAGAAGTAGAAAAAATGTGTCCGGTAACGAAAGGCCCTCACCACGGTCCTGCTCCGATTCCGGAGGAAGGCAAATGGGTTAAGTCTTATCAGATTACCGATATTTCCGGTTTGTCCCACGGTGTCGGCTGGTGTGCTCCGCAGCAGGGCGCATGTAAGCTCACACTGAATGTTAAAAACGGTATTATTGAAGAGGCACTGGTTGAAACCTTAGGCTGCTCGGGCATGACCCATTCGGCTGCTATGGCGGCTGAAATCCTGCAGGGCAAAACTCTGCTTGAGGCATTAAATACAGACCTTGTTTGCGATGCAATCAACGTTGCAATGCGCGAAATCTTTAAACAGCTGGCATACGGCCGTTCGCAGACAGCTTTCTCCGAAGGCGGCTTGCCGGTCGGCGCTTCTTTGGAAGACCTTGGTAAAGGTCTTTGCTCGCAGGTTGGTACCATGTTTGCAACAAACGCAAAGGGCGTTCGTTACATGCAGATGGCTGAAGGCTATATCTTAAAGGTTGGTCTTGATAAGAACAGCGAAGTTATCGGCTATCAGTTCGTTAAAATCGGAAAAATGTTAGAAGACATCCGTCACGGCACAGATCCGAAAGAAGCATACGAAAAGAACATCGGCACATACGGCCGTTTCGATGAAGCGGTTAAGTATATCGACCCGAGAGAAGAGTAAGAAAGGAGGCGTTTATTCATGGCACAGTTTGAAGGTAAAGAAAGAAGACAGGCTAAAATCGACGCAGAACTGAAAAACCTTGGTTTTTCCTCTTTGGAAGAAGCTCGCGACCTCTGCTTGTCTAAAGGAATAGATGTAGAAAAAATCGTTAAAGGTGTACAGCCGATTGCATTCGAAAATGCAGTTTGGGCATACACACTTGGCTGCGCAATCGCAATCAAAAAGGGCATTACAAACGCAGTAGACGCTGCCGAGGCAATTGGTATCGGTCTGCAGACTTTCTGTATCCCCGGTTCGGTTGCGGAAAACAGAAAAGTAGGTCTCGGTCACGGTAATTTGGCTGCAATGCTTCTCCGCGAAGAAACCCAGTGCTTCTGCTTCCTCGCAGGTCACGAATCGTTTGCGGCTGCCGAAGGCGCAATCGGTATTGCAAGAACCGCAAATAAAGTCAGAACAAACCCGCTGCGCGTTATCTTAAACGGCTTGGGTAAAGACGCGGCATACATTATTTCGAGAATCAACGGCTTTACGTATGTGGAAACCGATTACGATTTCTTCACATCCGAGTTGAAAGTTGTTCGCGAAGTTCCGTTCTCGGACGGCGAAAAAGCAAAGGTTAAATGCTATGGTGCAAACGACGTTATGGAAGGCGTTGCAATCATGCAGAAAGAGGGCGTTGACGTTTCCATCACCGGTAACTCTACCAACCCGACCCGTTTCCAGCACCTCGTTGCAGGCACATATAAGA
>CAKSHV010000188.1 GCA_934457515.1 uncultured Clostridia bacterium | reverse complement strand
CTGCATCGCCGCCCGCAGGGCGGTCTGCTCGGCGGGCTTTGGGAACTGCCGAACACCGAAGGGATATTAACGGCGCAGCAAGCCCTGCAATGGACCGAAAACGCGGGCGCGCGCCCGAAAGAACTGTGCAAAAAGGTGCAGAAAAGCCACATATTTACCCATAAAATTTGGGAAATGACCTGTTATCACATTTTATGTGCCGAAAAAAGCGACAATTTCGTTTGGAAAACCATGGAAGAAATAAGGAAAGATTATGCACTGCCGACCGCATTTAGAATGTTTATTGACGGCGAATAATCTGAATTTATTTTGGGACAGCGCCCGCGCCGTCCCGCTTTTAATTCCTTTAGAACAGGCTTGAGTGCCGACAAAACAAAAAAGCGGTGTAAAAAATTACACCGTTTTTCACTTATTTAAATACATACTCCGTAACGGTGTCGTATTTTTCGCCCTTTTTCAAAAACGCTGTGGGATAGTGCGAAAAATGAACCGCATTCGGAAACGCTTGAGTTTCTAAGCAAAGTGCCTGATGAACCGCGTAAACCGTCTTATCCTTGCACACCTTTTCAGTGTTGATGCAGTTGCCGGTATACAACTGAACCGCCGGACGGTCGGTATACATTTCCATTGTAATGCCCGATTTATCGCCCTTGACCACCGCGCCTAAGCGAAACCCTCTGCCGTCTAATGCAAAATTGTGATCATAGCCGCCAAACAAAAGAATCTGCGGATGCTCGGAATAAAAACCCTCTTTTAATTTCTTCGGACTTGTTAAGTCAAAGGGCGTACCCTCTGTGCGAAGCACCTCGCCGTAGGGCATGCATTCTTCGGTGTTGGGCGTGTAAAAATGGCTGTTTATCTGAACCATGTGCTCATCCACCGTGCCGCTTTTGTGTCCGTTTAAATTAAAATAGGAATGGTTTGTCATATTTAAAACCGTGTCCGCGTCACAAGACCCCTCATAGTGCATTTTAAGTCCGTTGTTTTTTGTTAACGTATAGGTCACGCAAACCGACGCATTTCCCGGAAATCCCTCTTCCCCGTCGGGACTTTCGGTTTTCAAAACAAGTGCGGGCTCCTCGCCGTCCTGCTCGGTGCAGTCCCACACCTTGCGGTTAAATCCAAAATCACCGCCATGCAGATTGTTTTCTCCGTCATTTTTTGCAAGCGTGTATGTTTTTCCGTTCAGTTCAAATGCTGCGCCGCCGATTCGGTTGGAGTTTCTGCCGATCAGCGCGCCGTAATAGCCGTCGTTATCTAAGTAATCTTCCAGCGTGTCGCGCCCCAAAACCACGTCAACGCCTTTATAAACAAGACTTTTTATAATGCCGCCGTAACTTAAAATCTCAGCGCGCAAGTCTTTTCCATTATCCAATGTGTACAAAAACACATCTTTACCATCTAAACTTCCGAACAATTCTTTTTTTATCATAATCCCATATGCCTCCCGTTTCATAACATAAAAACAAGGCGATGTTTTCGCCTTGTTTATTATATCCTTTTTTTCTTGTCCTGTCAATAGACTACTTCCCCTCAATCGTGCCGCGCAGCGGACGCATGGAAAGCATATCCTGCCAGAAAAACAGCCTGTAGGTATTATTCCCCGAAACCGTAAACGTCATTTTCTCGGCAGGTTCAAGGGATGCCGCTCTTACCAATCTGTCGCCGTTATACACGCCGTACCAGATTTCGCCGTCGTAATAATGAATGCCGTAGCCCGCTTTAACCGTAACGGTAGAGCCCGAACGCGTAACAGTCACCGAATCGTCAACCGGAACCAGCCGCACGGCTTTTGCACGCATCACGCCCGAGGATTTATAGCGCACTGCGCGAACCAGAACCGTATCGCCCGCACCTAAATCAACCACGCCTAAATCATACCAGCCCTCGTCCTGCTTTTGGTTGATTAAATAATCGGACATACCGTTGTTTGTCAAAAGCGTAACGCGCGCACTGTTTGTGCTGTTTGCATGCACGGGAGAATAAAACTGAACCGAATATTTTCCCGCCGCGGGCGCGGTAATGTTCCACAAAACAAAGGTGTCGGCTTCCGTTCCGTTTGCGTAAGAATAATATGAACCGCCGCCTACACTCGAACTGTGCCAAACACCGCTTTTTTCTGCCATGTCAAAACTGTAAACGCTTTGACCCGTCGCATCGGAAGTTCCCATGTTCTTGGCATTTTTCAATCCGAAAATATCCATAAAATTAAACAAATCCTGCTTTAAAAGTGCTGAAACTTTGCTTGTGAATTCCTTGTTTTTCGGATACAGAACAATCATGCCGTCCGTTTCGGCAACGTTAAACCGGCTCTGCTCTTCAATCTGTTCTTTGGAAACATAGCGGTCGCCCGTCGAAAGCAGCAGTTTTGTGGAACGGACACAGCCGCCGTCCGTTCCCGCATTTTTGAGCAAAACGGTTATTGTGTCACCCGCAGACAAAGTGTATTTCCCAAGCGATTCCCAGCGGGTTTCGCCGCACCGCGAATCTATAATATATTCCGTTGCCTTACCGCCCGCCGTCACGGTGTATTTCTGTGCGGCCGTGTTAGATGAATCGTATAAATTATAAACGTCTAAGTAATATGTGCCGTTTTTCGGCGCGGCAAGAATCCATTTTGCAGAAGTACTCTCATCTGCCGGCGCGTAAAACGAACCGCTCATTAGGCTTGATTCTTTCCAGTTATTCGACTTTTCGGCTGCATCTTTTAAGTAATATACAAACTGTCCGCCTGTCTGCGAAGCCTCCACCGTAACGTCTGCAACATCTTTTAACGCCTCATAGGGGAAATAAAGTGTCCCGTTTTCGCGGCGCACGGCTTTCGACTTATCGTTCTTATCAAAGGTATACATGCGTCCGCCGTAAGTGAATAAATCGCTGTTTTCAAACATCGCGGGCATTAAATAGCTGTCTACAACCGGATTGGTCACAATGCGGATATCGGAAGTGCGGATGTTGCCGCGGGATTGACCGCGCTCGGTGCGGATGGTAACCGTGTCTCCCGCGCTCAGCACAGTGCTGCCTGAAAGGGTTATCCAGCTCGTTTCGCCGTTTTTGGTGTCCACATCGATTGTATTTGCCGTTCCGTTTACAGTTATAATATACGGCTGCGATGCAGCGTTGTTCGGATGAACCAAATTATAAAGCTGAATTTGATAATCATCAGAGGCGGGCGCGGTAAACGTCCACTCGGCGTAATCATTGCCGCTGCTCCAATAGCCGCTGTCAGACAGGTTCGATTCTTCCCAGCCTTCCGATTTGGCGGTCGCATTGCTTAAATTTAAAAGCGTTTCGCCTTTATAGGTTAATGTGCTGTAATTTTCATAGTCGGGCGTGTTCATTGCGGTGTATTCCTCGCCGTCCTGCGCGAAAAATTGCAAATCGTCAATATAAATTGCCGTTCCGCCGTCCGACGCGGACTCAACCGCAACATATGCATACCCTGAAATATTAAGGTCAGAAAGGGTGATTTTCTGCCACGTTTCACTTTGCGGAATGGGTTTTTCGGCGATAACTAAGCCGTCTTTATCATACACTACCATTCTTGCACCGGTTTGTCCGCCTGTTGATTTAAACATACCGCTGAACGTGTATTTCCCGGGATACAAATAGCAAAATTCCTGACCGGACGATGCGCTGTATGCATCTGAACTGTAATGCGCAAGGCAGTAATTCC